>DASSYY010000102.1:0-6278 GCA_035703025.1 Gemmatimonadales bacterium
CGCCTCGAACCGGTGGGCCGCTTCGACCGCCCGGAGATTGGCCGTGATCGACCGATCCCACGCGCCGATCCGGGTGTAGATATGCGACGGCATGTGCTCCGCGTGCGGCACCGACGGCGCGATCGACGCGTAGCGGTCGGCGGCCGGCTCTCCCTCGCGCGCGAGCGCCGGCGAGTCGTAGGCGTGGATGAGGTAGTGGGCGAGGCCCGGGTGATCGGGGTGACGCCGGAAGAGCGGCTCGAGGATCCGGCCCGCCTCCCGCTGGCGCGCGTGAGTCGAGTCGCCCGCGTCGAGCTGGCCGAGGGCGATCAGGGCGAGCGCATGAAAGATCTGCGCCTCGTCGTCCTTCGGCCGGCGGCGGGCCACGGCGGCCATGGCGCGCTCATACGCGCCCAATCGCCCGCGCTCGTCCACGCTGTCGCCGCGATAGTAGGCCGCGATGGCGTCAGCATAGTCCCGCGGACGCGAGCCGGCGGCGCTCAGCCGCACCGCGCGCTCGGCGTCGGCCAGGGCCCGCGCGCGCTCCTCGGGTCTCGGCGGCGTCCAGAGCGGGTGCAGCACGCTCATCGCGAGGCCCCAATAGGCCAGGGCGCAGGTCGAGTCGGCCGTTGCGACTTCCTGGAAGCTGCGGCCGGCCTCCTGGTACCAGAACGAATGCAGCAGCGCCACGCCTCGCTCGAACCGGGCCTGGACGCGCGGGTGGCAGCCGGAGGGAAATTCGACGTGTCCCAGGCGTTCAGGCGCGGGGCCAGCGTGGTCGTGCTCGGCCTGGGCCGCGAGACCGGCTGGAAGGGCGGACAGCAGGAACGCAACCGACAGTGGACGAAGCATGGGGACCTCCTGCATCGTGGCGCTTTGGAGGTGAGCAGCCTACGTAAAGTGTCGTCGGGGAGTCCGGGATGGAACCGCGCCGCGGCAGGCCGCGGGTTAGAGGCGGCTGCGCGTATTCCCCTTCACGAACGCCTGGAGCACGCCCCTGGGGCCGAGGGCGCCGAGGCCCCGGGTGGGCACGTTGGCGATGCGCCGCGCCGTGCTGCTCAGATGGCTCGACGAGGCGAAGTGCAGCACGCGCACGACGGTGGGCACGGCGAACCCGGGGTTGGCGAGCAGCTGCGCGGCGCAGGCGATGCGCGTCAGGTCGATCACTCGCTTGAGGTTGGGCGCGCCCCCCGCGCCGAACTGCCGCGACAGGTGCTCCCGGCTCACCGCCAGCAGCTTGGCGAGCGTGGTGGTGCGGAACGGTCGCTCGACCTCGCCCACGAGCACGGCCCAGGCGGCCTGCTGGAGCGGCTCGGTGAGCCGCAGCATGCGGGGCGCGTCGGCCAGCGCGCGGCGACGCTCCGCCGTGATCGAGGCGCGCATCACCATGTCGCCCACGATCGGATCGTCCACGCCCTCGACCGCCACGCCGGCCACGCCATGCCGCCGGCAGGCGAGCAGCAGCTCCCCGTCATCGGGCCGGAACGGCGCGTAGGCCACCACGGGGATGCCGGGCAGCTTGCCCCGGAGGTCCTCGAGCTCCGGCAGCGCCCCCAGGCTCGGGCAGAGCACGACCGCGTCCACCAGGCGCCGCTCGAGCACCCGCCGGAGCGCCGCGGGCGTGCGGCAGGCGACGACTCCGGGCCCGTTCTTCGGCAGCGTCCGCCGGAGGGCGAGCAGCGCGCCGCGACTCTCCAGCAGCGAGGCGATGGCGGCCACGGTCAGCCCGGTGCCTGGCGCTCCGCGGCGGGACGGGACCGGCCGGCCCCGATGGCCACCAGCGTGCGGACCATCTCGCCCGCGCGCTTGAGCACGCCGCGGGCGTTGTCGTAGCTCAGCGTCTCCAGCGCCTCCTCGAGCGTGCGCCACTGGCAGGCGGTGATCCCTTCGTCCGCCTGCGGCGTGGGCTCGCCCTCGTGGCTCTCGAGCAGGAAGAAATGGCAGTACTTGTGGATGTGCCGCCCGCGGAACCGGAAATGCCAGTCGATGACGCGAATCGGCCCCTGCAGCACGAGCGCCTCGAGGCCGGTCTCCTCGGCTGTCTCCCGCACCGCCGCCGCGGCGGGCGACTCGCCGTCCTCGAGGTGGCCCTTCGGAAAGCCCCAGTTGTCGTAGGAATCCTTGATGAGCAGAAAGCGCGCCCCGCCGTCCGCCATCCGCCGGAACACGATCCCGCCCGCGCTCACCTCCAGCTCCGCCCGCCGCTTGCTCATCAGAAGACCGAGATCTTCAGGTACTTCTTGGGATGGGCCTGAATGTCGGTGAGCAACTCGCGGAACTGGATGACCGTGGCCGTGGTCTCGCGGTAGAGTGTGGAATCGGTGGCCAGCATGCCGAGGGTGCCGTTGCCGCGCTGGATCTTGGTCATCAGCGAGTCGGCCTGCTGCAGCACCCGGATGAGGCTGGTCTCGTTGGCGCGCGCTGCGGCCATGACCGACCGGAGGTCGGCCGCGGCCTTGCGCAGGTCGGCGCTCGATTCCCGCCCGTTGTTGAGGATGTCCTTGAGCTGGTTGTCGCTGGTGGCCGTGTCGAGCCGGGACACGGCACCCTGGAAGGTCTTGGCCACGCCGGCGAAGGCGTCGGAGGTGGTGGCGACGTTCTGGCTGACGCGGTCGATCCGGTTGGTCTGGGCGTTGGCGAACGTCACCAGCCGGCCGGAGATCTCCGCCAGGTCCTTCACGCTCTGCTGCAGGTTCTTGAGGGCGGTGCTGTCGAAGGCCTGGCTGATCCGCTGGGTCACCACGCCGACGTCGCCGGCGATGCGGCTGGCCTGGGCGGTCAACTGGCCGATGTCGGGGAGCGTCGCACCCGGCCAGGCCTCGCCGCCGGCGCGATCGGACTCGGCGAGCGCCTCCCGCAGATTGGGGTCCGCCGGGGGCGGGTCGTAGGAGACGATGTTGGCGCTCCACTCGCCGAAGAGGCTGGCCGAGGCGGAGATCACGGCCGGCTTGGCGGGCAGCTCGACCTCGCGGTCGATGCTGAACTCGGTCTCGACCCACTCGTCCTGGACCAGCCGGATCGCCTCGACGCGGCCGACCTTGACCCCGCGGAGCGTCACCGGTGCGCCCACGCCGAGGCCACCGACGGTGCGGAACCGGGCCTGGGCCACGACCTTCTTCTGGTTGACGTCGGTCTCGCTCAGCCAGAGCGCGCCGGCCACCACCAGCGCCAGCGCCAGCAGGACGGCGAGCCCGACCGCGAATTCATTCGTGCGTTTCATGGACGCCCCTCGATGAACTGGCGGACCACGGGGTCGGCGGTCGCCTGGAGCTCGGCCTTGGTGCCCACCTGGCGGATCCGGCCCTCGTGCAGCATCGCGATCCGGTCGCCCACGCAGAAGGCGCTGCGCATGTCGTGCGTGACGACGAGCCCCGTCACGCCGAGATCGCGGGTGCGCACCATGAGCTGGTCCATGACGGCGGAGGTGACGGGGTCGAGCCCGGAGGTCGGCTCGTCGTAGAGAATGTAGCGCGGCTTGAGCGCGATGGCCCGCGCGATGCCGACCCGCTTCCGCATGCCGCCGCTCAGCTCGGCCGGATACTTGTCCTCGGTGCCGGCGAGCTCGACGACGCCGAGGCTCTCCGCCGTCCGCTCGGCGATGGTGTCGGGATCGAGGCCGCGCTTGACCAGCCCCAGCGCGATATTCTCCGCGACGGTCATGGAGTCGAACAGCGCCGCGAACTGGAAGACGTACCCGATCCTGCCACGCAGCTCCGCCAGCCCTTCCCGGCTCAGGTTCCCCACCACCTCGCCATCGACGACCACCCGCCCCGCGTCCGGCTCGATCAGCCCCACGATGCACTTGAGCGTGACGCTCTTGCCGGAGCCCGAGTAGCCGATGATGACGGTGTTCTGCCCGTCGGGAACGTCGAGCGTGACGCCGTCGAGGACGCGCTTCGGGCCGAACGACTTGGTGAGACCGTCGAGGACGATCATGTCAGGCGGTCAGGCATGTCAGGCGGTCAGGCGGTCGGCAGGAACGGCGCAGCCGCGAGGGCATCGCCCGCCGCTCCTGACCGCCCGACCCCCGACCGCCTGACCGCCTTCACAACAGCACCAATGCCCAGAACGCGTCCAGCACCGGGATCGCCTCGCAGCCGAGCACCACGGCACGGGTGGTGGATTGCCCGACGCCCTGGGCGCCGGCCTTGGCGTCGAGGCCGCGGAGGCAGCCCATCAGCGCGACGGCGGCCCCGAAGCTCGCGCTCTTCACCAGGCCGAACCAGATGTCCTTGAAACGGTAGAACAGCTTGAGCCCCTTGAAGAACTCGGGGGTCGACAGATCGAGCAAGTTGACCGCGGTGATCCACCCCGAGCCGACGCCGACCGCCATGGCGAACGCGGTCACCACCGGGAACATCAGCGTGGCCGCCATCACCCGCGGCACGACCAGATAGGCGTACCGGTCGTAGGCCAGGGTCTCGAGCGCGTCCACCTGCTCGGTCACCTTCATCGTGCCCAGCTCGGCGGCGATGCTGGCGCCCACCCGGCCCGCCAGCGCCATGCCGGTGAGCACCGGGCCGAGCTCCATCATCACCGTCTTGCCCACCAATGCGCCCACGAAGTAGAGCGGGACCGCGCCGGTGAAGATGTAGGAAGAGAGGAGCGAGAGGACGATGCCGGTGAAGACGGCGATGAACAGCGCGATGGGCACGGAATCCACGCCGAGCCGCCGCATCTGTCCCACGAGGAGGGGCGACCAGGTGCGGACATCGGCGAGGGCACGGGCGGTTTCGAGGCTGCGGCGGCCGACATGCGCGACGAAACCGTCCCGGGCGGCGACACGGGAGGCCACGAGGGGCGACACAGCCGGAAGGTACGGCTACGCCGCGAAGCTCGCTAGAGCCCGGCCGACCTCGCCTTCGCGCAGGCGCTTGAGCGCGCGATCGCGCAGCTGGCGGACCCGCTCGCGGGTGACCCCGAGCATCCCGCCGATCTCCTCCAGCGTGTGCTCGCGCCCGCCGTCGAGACCGAAGTAGAGCCGGAGGACCTTGGCGTCGCGCGGCGGCAGCGTGCGCAGTGCGCTCTCGATCTCCTCGGACAGGAACTTGTCCATCGCCTGCGCTTCGGGGTCCCCCTGCTCGTCCGCGATGAAGCGCTCGATGAGCGAGCGATCGCCCTCGGGGTCGAGCGGCGCGTCGAGCCGGACGTCGCTGGTGTTGAGGGCCGCGAGCGCCTGCACTACGTCGAGCGAGAGCCCGGTCGAGTGGGCGATCTCCTCCGGCGTGGGCTCCCGGCGGAGCTCCTGCCGCAGCGTCTCGGCGGTCCGCACGATGCGCGAGAGATCGGCGGTGCGGTTGAGCGGCACCCGCACCGTCCGGCCCTGGCGCGCGAGCGAGGCCAGGATCGCCTGGCGGATCCACCAGACGGCATAGGAGATGAACTTGACGCCCTGGTCGGGATCGAACTTCCGGGCCGCGGTGAGGAGGCCGACGTTGCCCTCGCCGATCAGGTCGGTGAGCGCGAGGCCGCGATTCTGGTATTTCTTGGCCACCGAGATGACGAAGCGGAGATTGCGCTTGACCAGCTCCTGCATGGCCTCGTCGTCGCCCGCGCGGACCCGCTTGGCGATGGCGATCTCCTGCTGCGCGGTGAGCAGCGGCGTCTTGCTGACTTCGTAGAGGTACTGGTCGAGGATGTCGCGGTCGGCGTCGTAGACGCCCAGGTTCTTCGACGTGTCGCTCTTGCGGGCCCGCCGCGGCTTGACCGGCGGGGACTGCGCCAGGATCTCGGCGGTGGTGAGGTCGTCGCCGTAGGCTTCGGCGGACGTGTCGGCCGGGCGTTTGGTGGGGCGCGGGGAGCGGTCCCCGACGTCGAGCTTCTTCTTCGCCATGTCGTAGAAGATAGGTAATCCGCTTGACGCTCGCTCGGGCGGCGGCTAGGTTTCCGTGCTGCCACGGCGCCAGGGGCGGGAGACTCGCGAGAGTTGTCGAGGGCGGGTCGATATATAACGGGGGCGTAGCTCAGTTGGGAGAGCGCGTGAATGGCATTCACGAGGTCAGGGGTTCGATCCCCCTCGCCTCCATTCCCCCGGTGGCCGATGGTGCGGGTGCGCGTCCGCGGGTGCGCTGATCGACGGGCGGGCGTTGCGCGGGTGGTGAGCGGACGCTAAAATCCTACCCGCTTGCATCGCACTCTGCGGGAATAGCTCAGTTGGTAGAGCACAACCTTGCCAAGGTTGGGGTCGCGGGTTCGAGTCCCGTTTCCCGCTCTCACGGCAGGCCGGATAGGCTGGAAGCAGGGGCAGGTTGCAGTACACGTCGCGGGGTGGAGCAGTCTGGTAGCTCGCCGGGCTCATA
>DASSYY010000239.1:0-2481 GCA_035703025.1 Gemmatimonadales bacterium
GTGCCCCGCGAAGAGAATCGCGAGCGCGATCACACCAGCCGCCACCCACCGTCGCCAGGCACCGGCCGAGGCGGCGCCGAGCGCCAGGAAATAGGCCGTGAGCACCCAGACCGCGCTGCCGAAGCCGTTGGCTCCGAAGGAGGTGAGGTGCTCGATATACGCGCGCACCACCAGGAGGTACCGATCCGGCGATGTGATCCGGCCGAGGGTGCGGTGGACGCCAAGCGTCGACAGCAGGTCGTTGGGAGGCGCGAAGGCGAGCTTGAACGTCACGACCAGTGCGAGGAACGGCAGCAGCCCCGCGCCAAAGGCGAGAAGTCGCCGGCGCGCCGCCACCCGGTCGACCCGCCAGCCCGCCAGCAGTAGTCCCGCACCGACCGAGAGCGTGAAGAGCAGGCCCTCGTTCTTGGTCCACATCGCGAGGCCTGCGGACGCGCCGGCCAGCACCGCAAAGCGGCTGGTCTCGGCATTATAGCGTTCGTCGAGTGCGAGGCAGACGAAGGCGGCGAGAAAGAAGAAGGCGAGCGGTACGTCGGCGTAGAACGTCGTGCCGTGTCGAATGAAGAAGGGCGTGGCGAGCAGCACCAGGCCGGCCAGCAGGCCCTGGCTCGCGCTCCGGAGCACGGCGAGGGCACTCACCAGCAGCGCGACGGTGGCGAACGTGAACGTCGCGGCCACCAGGGCGGGACCGAGCAGCGTCTCGCCGCCGGCATAGAGCCACGCACGGGTCACGAGCGAGGCCACCAGCGGCGGATAGTCGGGGTGGGACCACGGGAACGTCGCCGAGAACGCCCGGCGCCACTCGTCGCCTCCCCGGAAGAACATCCGGGCACGGAGATCCCAGTTCATCCACGCGTCCCATCCGCCGTGCGGATGCTGGCGCAGGATCGAGGCGAAGGCCACCAGCGCCGCCGCGAGGGCAACCAGAAACGCCAGCCCGAGGAGCAGCCGCAGCCGCGAGCGCCGGCCCTGCGCCGGAGCCGCCGGGGGAGCGATCGGGTCTTGGCGACGTCGGCGCACTGCCGCGAGCACCGCCGCGCCCAGCAGGACGACTTCCACGCCGATGAAGCCTCGCGTGGGCCCGAACGCGAGCATCCAGAGAAACAGCAGCACGCTCCCGAGCCCGGCTCCAAGGCCGGCGCCGAGGGCCAGCAGCAGCGGGCCCGTCATGGCGCTGGCGGCCGCTCGAGGCCACAGGAGCCGGAGCAGCAGCGCGCCAAGCGCGGCCGACACCACGAGCGAGAGCGCCAGGCCGAGCATCATGGCGCCGACCGCCGGAAGAGCACGACGCCGTCGCCGAAGTCGCGCACCAGATGCAGCCCGTCCGGTGCGGACGGGGCGGTGCCCGGATCGAAGTTGCCGACGACGAACTCCGGTTCGGTGCTCTCGATGAGGAGCGCCGGTGCGAGAGCGTACTGGGCCAGCAGGTAACGCCGGAAGTGGAGAAGGGCGGTGGCGTTGGAGTCGCGCGGCGTGGGGCCTGTCACCTCCGGGTGACCCAGGTAGCCCACGACGCCGCGCACGGGGAGCTCAGCCCGGAGCGCCGCGAACCGGTGCTCGTTGGCGGAGATCTCGTCCTGTGACGCCCGCGCGGGCCACTCGGCGGCCTCCTGCAGCCAGCGAACGGAGGAGACGGCGGCGTAGAGCAGGACGAGGGCGAGGGCGACGCGGGTCCGGATCACCGGCCAGGAGACCTGTCCGGGAGCGGGGCGCGGCGAGGCGGCAGCGCTCATCGCCGGTCGGCCCCGCGAGGCGCCGGCTGGGCGGCGAGCGGCCGAGACGGGACGACTGCATCCCGGCCCTGCTCACGCAACGCACCCAAGGCACCGTACCAGTACAGATAGTCGATCGCCAGCGTGTAGTACTTGTCCATGCGGGCCGCACCGAGCCGCTCGAGCAGGTTGACGATCGCCACCACGCCATCCGGAACGCGGTCGCTCACGCGACTCAGGCGGAGCAGGGCGCCCCGCGCCATGCGCCACCGCCAGGGCGCGTCATGAAAGCGCGAGAGCGGGATTCTGTCGACGATCTCGGGGTGCTTGCCGGCGAACAGCACCGCCGTGCGCCCGCGGGCGATGCCGTCGCGCGCGAACGCCGCGAACGACTTCTCGTAATGCTGCCGGGCAGTGGCCTCGGCACTGTAGACGAGCGCGACGCCCGAGCCCTGCAGCCGGAGCGCCAGCTCGTAGTCCTCGTGGCCGTAGACCCGGAACGCCTCGTCGAACCCGCCGGCGGCGAGCAGCGCGGCGCGCGGCACGGAGAAGTTTCCCGTGTAAGTATCGCGAAATCCCAGCCGGTAGCCGGGCTCGGCCATCCGCGCCATCCGCTTGCGGAAGCCCTCCGCCATGTAGCGCACGAACGGTGAGGCATCCGGCGACAGCACGATCGGGGCGGCCCCGACCACCGCCCGCGGAGCGGGGTCGTCGTGCGCTCTCGCATGCGCTGCCAGCAGCTCCGGCGATGCCTCCATGTCGTCATCCA
>DASSYY010000246.1:0-10863 GCA_035703025.1 Gemmatimonadales bacterium
CACTTCTACCAGCCATTCGGGCGACGTTCCGGCCAGCCCCGGCGCCACCAGCGCGCCCCGCAGTGCCTCCACCACCGGCTCGTACGGAACGCCCGCCCGCCGGTCGTAGCATCGGCCCCGAAGCACGGTGCCGCCTTCGGCCACGATCCAGCGCAGAAACTCGTCGGCGAGCCGGCTCTTGCCGACGCCGGACTCGCCTTCGAGCAGCACGATCCGGCCATCGCCTCGATTCACGCGCTTCCAGGCCGCCGTCAGCGCCTTCCACTGCGGCTCTCGCCCCACCAGGCTCGCCTCGAAGGAAGGCGCGTGCGCGTACCACTCGTCGGTGATGGGCCGGCTGTCCCGGGTAGCGCGATCGGCCTCGATCCGCTGGACCAGCGCCTGCAGCGCCCGGCTGGGCTCGCACCCCGCTTCGGCCTGCAGCTGGGTCCGGAACTCGGCGTACCGGCTGAGGGCGGCGGAGCGGTTGCCCGCCAGATAGCGCGCCTCCACCGCCAGCTGGGCCGCCTCGTCCGACACCGGGTCCCCGGCGAGCCACCGATCGGCCAGCTCCGCCGCATCGCGCCAGCGCCACTGGGTCATCGCCTCCCGGGCCAGGCGGTCGAGGACCTGGTGCTGCCGGCGGAGCAGCGCGGTGCGGGTGCTCGCCACCCACTCTTCGAAGGCCGGGGCGTGCCTGATCGAGAACCCCTGGAGAAACCGGGCCACCTCGAATGTGCCGGCCTGCGCCGGATCCCGCTCCGCAGCCGCCAGGAACTCCAGCACGTCGCAGGCGATCGGACCCGTCAGCTCCACGACGGAGCGATCGGCGCGGAGGAGGTCGCCGATGGCGTCCCGGAGGTGCTTGAGCGCCTGCCGCAGGGAGGCCCGCGCCTCGGCCTCCGGCGACTCACCCCACAGCAGGCCGGCCAGCGTCTCGCGGCTGTGGGCCCGCCGTTCCATGGTGAGGAAGGCCAGGAGCGCCAACGACTTGGCTCCGGGGGCCGGCGTGACCGGGAGTCCCTCGCTCGTGGCGAGGGCCGGCGTGCCGAACAGGGTAAGGACGAAGGCAGACAGGGGGACTCCCCTTTGGGGGACTTGGTTGAACGTACCGGAGAATTACGGTTCGGCAAGTAGGCAATCACGATGTTTTCACGGTGGGCTTCTAGGTTGCCTTCCAGTCAGTGCGGGCCGACCCTCAGCATCCATACCTCAGGAGCACACCATGTCGAACCCCAAGGATCAGATCCGGATCGAGTTGACGCCCGAGCAGAAGGCCAACCTGCGCAGCGCGACCGGCAAGGACGCCGAGGCCGTGGAGTTCTCGGTGGAAGAGCTCGAGGCCCGTATCGCCCCGTCGAAGATCTTTCCGCCGAAGAATGGCTGAACGCGGCTCCCGACAACTGGCACCTCGCCCTTCTCCGAAACGAGCGCTATCATGAGCAAGCACGACGAGCAGACCAAGACTCCCGAACAGCAGCCGAAGAAGCCCGTGCCGGCGAAGGACGTCGAGCTGGGCATCGAAGAGCTCGAAGAGAAGATCGCGCCGATGAAGGCCCTGTAGTCGCGATCAGCTTCTCACCGGCGCCCCGCGAGGGGCGCCGGACTCGGGCTCCGGCTTCTCCCTTCGGGCGAACCGGGGCCCGTCGTCTTACTCGGACTCCACGCCATCCATCATGAGCGCACCCGCCACTTCCACGGACGATCTGCGCGAGGAAGTCGAGCGACTCCGGCTGCTCCAGTCGATCAGCCTGGAGTTCAGCGCGTCGCTCGATTTCGACCAGCTGCTGCCCACGGTGTTCCACCGGGTGGTAGCCGCGCTGGGCGCCGAGGGCGGGTCGATCTGGATTGCCGACGGGGACCTGTTGCGCTGCCGGATCGCGGTCGGTGGCCGGGGCGAGCGCCTGGTGGGCGCGACGATGCCGATCGGCACCGGCTTCGTGGGCGACGCGGCGCAGCAGCAGAAGACCACCATGGTGACCCGCGCCGTGGAGGACCCCCGCTTCGCGCCGGATGCCGATCCATCGAGCCAGACGCTCGCGCAAAACGTCATGGCGACGGCGATGGTGGCCGGGGGCGTCACCGTCGGCGCGATCCAGGTGACCAACAAGGTGACCGGCGACGGCATCTTCGACGAGCGCGACCGCGAGTTGCTCGAAGGCCTGGCCGCGGTCGCCGCGATCTCGCTCCGCAACGCGCAGCTCCACGCGGCCGAGAAGCGGGCCGGTGATCTCGCCCTCCTGCTCGACATCAGCCGCGAGATCACCGCCACGCTCGACCTCGACCGGGTGCTCCACTCGGTGGTCAACCTGGCGTCGCGCGCGCTGCCGTTCGACCGGGCGGCGGTCGCACTCTATGAGAAGGGCAAGTGCGAGATCCGGGCGGTCGCGGGCGAGGAGAAGATCGATCCCAAGGACCCCCGACTCCAGGACCTCGTTGCCCGGACCGAGTGGGCCGCCGGCCGAGGCGAGACCCTCTACCTGATCGAGCGCGCCGCGCCCGGGTCGGATGCCGAGCGGATGTTCGTGACGATCTTCGGGCCGGACCTCGCCAACGACGGGATCGAGGCGGGACTGTACCTGCCGCTCAAGGACGAGGAGGGAGTGCTGGGCGTGCTCGTCTTCGAGTCGGGCACGCCGGATTTCGCCACCCCGACCCAGCGCGAGGTGGCGGCGATCCTCGCCAACCAGACCGCGGTCGCGCTCCGGAACGCGCAGCTCTACCACCAGGTCCCCATGGTGGACGCACTGGGCGCGCTGGCGGCGAAGCAGCAGGCGCTCCGCGCCATCCCCAAGCGGCGGCTCCGCGTCTATGCCGCCATCGCCGCCCTGGCGCTGGCCGAGCTGGTGCTGATCCGGTGGCCGCTCCGGGTGCCGGGAGAAGGCGCGGTGTTCCGCCCCGCCGCCTACGCGCCGATCCGCGCCCTGGTCGCCGGCGTGGTCGAGCGGATTCCGGTCACCGAGGGCGCCGTCGTGGCGCGCGGGGCGCCGGTCGCGTATCTCCGTGCGACCAGCCTTCGCGCCGACCGCGAGGCCACCGCCGCCGACGCCGCCTCGGCCGACCGGCTGGCCGCGCTCGCGGCGAGCCGGGGCGACGCCTCGGAAGAGCGGCTCCACCGCATCAGGGCAGATGCGCTCCGGCGTGAGGTGGCGCTGCTGGACGAGGAGGTCGAGCTGACCACGCTGCGGGCGCCCGTGAGCGGCGTCGTGCTCACACCCCACGTCGAGCAGCTCACCGGCCGCTCGCTGGAGGAGGGCGACCCGCTGCTGGCCATCGGGCGACTCGACTCGCTGGAGCTGGACTTCGGGGTGGCCCAGAGCGATATCGCCCGCGTGCGACCGGGGCAGGAGGTCCGGCTGCGGGTGGACGCGATGCCGCAGCGAACGTTCGTGGGACGGGTGCACACCGTGGCGCCGGTGCCGGCCGACAGCGCGGCGGAGGTGGTCTACCCCGTGCGCGCGATGGTGGCCAATCCGGATGGCGCGCTCAAGCCGAGCATGGTGGCCTACGTCCGCGTGCTCACCGATCCCGCCTCCGCGGCGACGCGGCTGCTTCGCGCGCCGGTCCGCTGGGCGCGGCTCTTCTGGTGGAGGATCTGGTCGTGATTCGTCCAGCCATCGGGTTCACGCTCCTGGTCGCCGCCTGCGGCGGCGACGGCGGGCGGCAGGTCGAGACGGCCGCGGCGGCCACGCTCGCCGCCACCCCGGACGCGGTCGTCGCGACCGCGGAGAGCACCACGGTCGAGCGGCCGCTCTCGCTGCCGTCACAGCTCTACGTCGAGCACGACGCGGCCGTGCTCGCCCGATCCTCCGGCGTGGTCGAGGCCATTCTCGCGGACATCGGCACGCCCGTGGCCGCGGGCCAGGCGCTGGCCCGGCTCGAGAGCACGGATCAGGAGATCGCGCTCGCACAGGCGCGCGAGAAGGCCGCCAACGCCGCCCTTCGGGTCGAGCGCCAGCGCGCCCTCACGACCGCCGGCGTGATGACGCGGGCCGACTCGGAGCAGGTCGAGTTCGAGCACCGCGACGCCGACCTGGCCCTGCGCAAAGCCCAGCGCGACTACGACCTCACTCGGATCACCGCGCCCTTTGCCGGCGTGGTCACCGCCCGGATGGCGCGGGTCGAGCGGCTGGTGAACCCGGGCGACTCGCTGTTCCGCGTCACCGCGCTGGCGCCCGTACTGGCCACCGTCCGCGTGCCCGAGTCCGCTGCCGGCGCGCTTCGCGTCGGCGCCACCGCCAGGGTGCTCACCGCCGGCGGCAGCGGCGTGGCGGCGCGGGTGATCCGGGCGTCACCGGTGCTCGACGCAGCCAGCGGGACCCGGGAGGTGGTGCTGCAGCTGGCCCCCGCCCACGGGATGACGCCCGGCAGCGCCGTGACGGTGCAGCTCGGCGCCGAGCGCCGCCGCGTCGTGGCCATTCCCAAGGCGGCCGTGGCGCGGGACGGCTATGCGCTGGTCTGGGACGACGGCCGGACGACGCTTCGGGCCGTAACGCTCGGCGCCGAGCTGGACGGCGACCAGGTAGAGGTGGTGAGCGGGATCGCCGCGGGCGAAAAGGTGGCGCGGGCGGCCCCGTGAACGCCGGGCCGAAGCTGCGCGAGGATCTGACGATCGTCGAGCAGAGCTACCGCGGGGAGCAGAGCTTCATCCTCAAGGACCCCAAGACCCGGAAATATTTCCGCTTCCGGCCGGTCGAAGTGGGCGTGCTGCGCCAGTTCGACGGCCGGCGGACCGCGGCGGAGGTGGCCGCCGGCCTCGCCGCGGAGGGGCTTCGCGTCTCGGCGGCAGCAGTCGATGGATTCGCGTCCAAGCTCAAGGCGATGGGCCTGATGGAGCGGACCGTCGGCGAGCGCTCGGTGCTGCAGATGGAGCGGCTCCGCGCCCAGCGGCGCCAGCGGCTCAGCGGCGGCGGCCTCTTTCAGGGCGACATCCTCCGGCTCCGCTGGTCGATGGGCGATCCCGACCACTTCATGGACCGCACCATCCCCTATCTGCGCTGGATGTTCACCCGGCGTTTCCTCGTGGTCTCGGTCGCGCTGTTCGCGATCTACCTGCTGGTCGTCGCCCTCAAGTGGTCCGACTTCACGGCCGCCTTCGGCAACCTCTACCACTTCCGCTACTCGGCGTGGGAGCTCTTCGTACTCTGGACCACCGCCACGGTCATCATCGTCATCCATGAGCTGGGGCACGGCTATACCTGCAAGTTCTTCGGCGGCCAGGTCCACGAGATCGGCGCCATGCTGCTCTACTTCGAGCCCGCGTTCTTCTGCAACGTGAACGACGCGTGGACGTTCCCCGAGCTCAAGGCGCGGCTCTGGGTCACGGCGGCGGGCTCGTGGATCCAGCTCGTCGCGGCCAGCGTCGCCGCGATCGTCTGGTGGGCCGCGGCCCCCGGCACGCTCATCTCCCACATCGCGGTGAGCGCGGTCATGATCGGGGGCGTGACCACGATCGCCATGAACGCCAACCCGCTCATCCCGCTCGACGGCTACTTCGCCCTCAGCGACTACCTCGAGGTCCCCAACCTCCGCCAGCGCGCCTTCGCCCATCTGGCCTGGGTCGCGAAGAGGCGGATCCTCCGGCTGGACGTGCCGATGCCCCCGGCCGACGAGCGGGAGCAGCGGATCTTCCTGATCTATGCCGTGCTCGCGGCCTGGTACATCACCTCCATCATGCTGCTGGTCGCGGGCACGGTCTACGGCTGGCTCGACGGCGCGCTCGGCGTGGCGGGCGGCGCGCTGTTCGTGCTGGCCGTCTGGCTGCTCCTCAGGGATTCGATCCGAAGCGTGTTCCAGGTGGTGCGCACCGCCTGGCAGGAGATGCGCGCCAGGTTCGCGACCCGGCGGCTCCGCGACCGGCTGCTGATGCTCGGAATGGCGGTGCTGGTCATCGGGACGGTTATCCCGCGGCCGATCACCGTCGTCGGCGGCTTCGCAGTCGCACCCGCGCTCTCGGTGCGGCTCACGGCGCCCGACAGCGGGCTGGTCGCCGGTGTGTACGTCCGCCAGGGAACGCGGGTCGAGGCCGGGATGCCGCTGGTGCAGGTGCGGGACCTCGATCTCGAGCGGGCCGCGCTCGCGCTGGCACGGCGGGTGGACTCGCTCACCGCCCGCGAGGCCCAGGCCCGCGCGGCCGGCAACCCCACCGAGATGGCCCGGCTGGCGGCCGAGCGGGCGCCCGAGGCCGCCCGGCTCGAGGGCATGGTGAGCGAGCAGCGCGCACTCACGATCCGGGCGCTGGTGCCCGGGGTGGTCGTCACCACCAGGCCCGAGCAGCTCACCGGCCAGTGGGTGAGCCTCGGCCAGCCGATCATGGAGGTGGGACAGCCCGACTCGCTGGAGGTCCGGATCGCGCTGACCGGCGCCGGCGCCACCAGGGTCCGCCCGGGGCAGCCGGTCCGGCTGGCCTTCCATGCCGACGGCGGCACCCTGAAGAGCCAGGTGAGCACCGTGGCACAGGTCTCGACCGACGGGGCGGTCGAGGCGCGGGTCGGCATGCGGGGATCGCCGCGGTGGCGGCCGGGGATGACGGGCGAGGCGAGCGTGACCGTCAGGCAGTCGAACCTGTGGGGAGCGCTGTGGTGGGCGATCCGGCGCAGGATTCGGACGGACATCCTCCTGTAGGGAGGGCCAGGCACGCGGGGCGCGCCTAGACCCTTGCGCGATACTGCGGGTCGGCGCCCGCTGCAGCGACCGGCGCGGGCGCCGCCCCGGCCCGAGCCGGGACCCCGACATCCCTGAATGGCCCCCGCCCAGACCAATGTGCGCCACCGACTTGCGCGGCGCGCGTGTTCCTGTAACCATTGGGTGTCCTCCACAAGGTCTCTGCCCATTCGCCGCGACATGCTGGCGCTGGTGCGTCAGGCGTTCGAGGGCCGGTACGAGGTCGAGCGCGAGATCGGCAAGGGCGGTAACGCCCGCATCTTCCTGGCGCGGCCGCCGGGTGGAGAGCCGGTCGCGCTCAAGATTCTCCATCCTGAGCTCCTCGTCAGCGTTGCGGCCGACCGGTTCCTGCGCGAGATCAAGCTGGCCTCCCGGCTCGACCATCCCCACATCGCCCACCTGCTCGACTCGGGCGAGCGCGACTGGCTGGTGTACTACGTCATGACGTACGTGGAGGGCGCGACCCTGCGCGAATTCCTCTCCTCGCGGGGGCGGCTCTCGGTGCCGGACACGCTCCGCGTGGCCGACAACCTGCTCGACGCGCTCGAGCACGCCCATGGCCACGGCATCATCCACCGGGATGTGAAGCCGGAGAACGTGGTCGTGTCGCCCCGCGGCGCCGTGCTGCTCGACTTCGGGATCGCGCGGGCCGTCTGGGCGTCGGGCAGCGACCGGCTGACGCGGTCGGGGATCGCCGTCGGGACGTCGACCTACATGAGCCCCGAGCAGATCACGGCGCTGCAGGAGATCGACCTTCGAAGCGACCTCTACTCGCTGGCCTGCGTGCTGTACGAGTGTCTCGCCGGGCAGCCCCCGTTCGTGCACCGAAACGAGGCGGTGGTGCTCCAGATGCACCTCAACCAGCCGGCCCCCGACGTCCGGACCATCCGACCCGAGATCCCGGCCGAGCTGGCTACCGGCATCATGAAGGCGATGGCCAAGACGCCCGAGGAGCGCTGGCAGACGGCGGCCGCGATGCGGGACGCGCTGGCGGCGGCGATGGTGGGCTGATCCTCACGGATATCACCGCGCCACAGCACGTTATCGTACATGGGAGGACGCGCGCCACGCTGGCTTGGCGAGCGTCCTCCCGCTTTATTACACGGACCGCTTCCCCCCTCGAGGCACTTTCGTGACCGATCCGCTCGACCGACTGCGATCCGCACTGGGGGATCGGTACGACCTGGAGAAACAGGTCGGCGAGGGCGGGATGGCTACGGTCTATCGGGCCAAGGACCTGAAGATCGAGCGCACCGTCGCAATCAAGGTCCTCCGCCCCGAGCTCTCGGTCTCCCTGGGCGCCGACCGCTTCCTGCGCGAGATCCGCGTCGCCGCCAACCTCCAGCACCCCAATATCCTCGGCCTGTACGACTCGGGAGAGGCGCCCGGCGGGCTGCTGTACTACGTGATGCCGTTCATCGAGGGCGAATCGCTCCGGGACCGGCTCAACAAGGAACAGCAGCTCCCGATTCACGATGCGCTCACGATCGTCCGCGAGGCAGCCGAGGCGCTGCAGTATGCCCACGAGCGCGGCATCGTCCATCGCGACATCAAGCCCGAGAACATCCTGCTCCTGAGCGGCCACGCGCTGGTGGCCGACTTCGGGATCGCCCGGGCGGTGAGCCAGGCCGGGGGAGAGAAGCTGACGCAGACCGGCATGGCGATCGGCACGCCGCACTATATGAGCCCGGAACAGTCGCTGGGCAGCGAGCATGTGGACGCCAGGAGCGACGTCTACAGCCTGGGCTGCGTGCTGTACGAGATCCTGATCGGACAGCCGCCGTTCACCGGTCCGAACTCCATGGCGATCATGGCCCGGCACTCGATGGAGGTGGTCCCGAGCCTGCAGGTGGTACGCCCCTCGATTCCGGACGAGGTCGAAGACGCGGTCATGCAGGCGCTGGAGAAGACGCCGGCCGACCGGTTCCAGAGCATGGCCGAGTTCGCCGAGCGGCTGAGCGAGGCCGAGGCGGAAGCGGCGGTGGCACGGACGGCGCAGCGGCGGGCATCGACGGCGGCGCGGCGGGCGGCGAGCGGGGCGCAGCCGCGGACCACGGGGGCGACGGCGCGGCGGAAGACGGTGGAGGTGGAGGCGGTAGGGGGCGGCCGCGGTGCCAAGTTCTGGTCAATCGTGGCTGCCGCGGGAGCTCTGCTGCTGGCCGGTGTAGGCTTCGGCATCTGGAAGTACACCCACCGAGGCGCCGGTGCCGGAGGCGATGCAGCCGAAGGTTTCGACCCCAAGCACATTGCGGTTCTTTACTTCGAACAGCGCGGGGCAGCGGATTCGCTGGGATTTCTCGCGGACGGCCTGACGGAGGCGTTGATCCACGAGCTCGGCCAGGTCTCGCAACTCCAGGTGATCTCGCGGAACGGCGTGCTGCCGTACAAGAAGACGGCGGTCGCGCCGGACAGCATCGCCCGGGCGCTCCGGGTGGGAACGCTGGTCGAGGGCACGGTCGCACAGGCGGACAATCGGCTGCGCGTGAACGTCTCACTGATCAACGCCGCGACCGGTGCCGAAATCGGGAGCAAGGTGCTCGAGCGTCCTCGCGAAGAGATCTTCGCGCTGCAGGACGACTTGGCGAAGGAAGTCTCGATCTTCCTGCGGCAGCAGCTGGGTCAGGAGATCACTCTGCGCGAGAGCCGGCAGAGCACCCGCAATCCCAAGGCCTGGGAGCTGCTCCAGCGTGCCGAGCAGACCGTCAAGGATGTCGACCCACTGCTCGCGTCGGGTGATACGGCCGCCGCGGGACGGCGCCTGTTACAGGCGGACACGCTGCTCGCGCAGGCCGAGGCCGAGGATCCATCCTGGAGCGCCCCCGCGGTCACGCGCGGGTGGCTGGACTATCGCCAGACGGACCTGGTCGAAGGTCTGGACAAGAACGCCTACGCCAAGTGGCTCGGTGAAGGCCTCAAGCACGCCGAGCACGCGCTCCAGCTCAAACCCAACGATCCCGACGCGCTGGAGCTTCGCGGCACGCTGCGCTACTGGCGATATCTGATCAACCTGGAGCCCGACGCGAATGCGGCGGCGAAGCTGCTTGCGGACGCCGAACAGGACCTGCGTGGGGCGGTCAACGGCAACCCCAACGCCGCCGTAGCCTGGACCTGGCTCAGCCACCTGCTCATGAATCAGGCTCAAACCGCCGAGGCCAAGCTCGCAGCACTCAAGGCGTACGAGACCGATCCCTATCTGTCGACCGTGCGGGTCACGCTCTGGCGGCTGGTCATGGCCTCGGTCGACCTCGAGGACGCCGCCGAGACCGCCCATTGGTGCCAGGAGGGCGAGCGTCGGTTCCCGCAGTACCATCGGTTCACCGAGTGCCAGCTCTGGATGTTCGCCCTCAAGGGCGTGAAGCCGGATATCCCGAAGGCGTGGGAGCTGCTCGACCAGTATGTCAAGCTCGCGCCTACCGGCTCGCGCGAATTCGCCCAGCACCAGGGGCAGATGCTGGTGGCCATGGCCCTCGCCCGGGCCGGATTGGCGGACAGCGCTCGCAGAGTCGCCGAGCGCGCGCGGGCGGATGCGTCGGTGGATCCGACGCGGGACCTGGCGCAGCTCGAGGCAGCGGTGCGCCTGGTGATCGGCGACAAGGACGAGGCCCTCCGGCTCCTCACGACGTATATCGCGGCGAATCCGCAGGTTCGCGCCGCGATGGCGAAGGACGAGACGTGGTGGTGGCGGGACCTGAGGAACGACCCCAGATGGCGATCGCTCCTTGGGCTGGCGCCGGCCACTTCATAGGTGGGAGTCGCATGCACTTACCTTTCACGTGCAACAACTTGCGCCTATCGTGAACCGGGGGCTCCGTTCCGTGAAAAAAGGGGCCGCGGGACCGTGAAAATGCCCGAGGCCCTATCGACAAGTCGAGGGAATGGTGCTATCTCTAGCGCGTCGCAGTAGGCGCGTATGCGCCTGATTGCCCGACACCATCGTTTCCCCAAGGAGTTCGTTATGAAGCGCGGTATCGTCGGCCTCGCTGCAGCCCTCGCGGTGGCGGTCTTCGCAGCCGCGTGCGAACAGGCGCCGCCCACGTCGCCTCCAAGCGACGGTCCATCGTTTGCCCAGGGGGCGACCGCGAACGCGTGCGTGTTCACGGGCAACCCGAGTCTCTCCAACGCCGCCAACGCGTACTTCACGTCGGCGGCCGACAAGCAGACGGCAAACGGGTACATCAGCCAGATTCAGACGGCGTTCGGCAACAACAAGAACTACTTGGC
>DASSYY010000267.1:0-2039 GCA_035703025.1 Gemmatimonadales bacterium
GGGCAGGCGGACGGGCGGTCAGGCGGTCAGAGTGATTGCGAGTTAGCGCTTAGCTGCCCTTGAATCATCGGAGTGTGCCAAGCGAAAGGGGTGCGCATTCACGCGCACCCCTTTCTTGCTTCCGTCTGTCGACCATTGACCTTCCGACCGCGTGACCGCCTGACCGGCCGCCCGCCCGTCAGAACGTCAGCGTCAACACCACCCCGAACGACCGGTTCTTCACGTCCACGTCGTTCAGCACCGACCGGAGCCCCGTCGTGTAGCGGGCCTCCAGCGCCAGCGCCGACTGGGGCCAGCGGACCTCCAGACCGCCTCCCGCCACGAGCCCGACGTCGAACGAGCGAAATGCCGGCAGGGCGGTCTCGGCACAGGTGGGCCGGTCAGGGGTGTTGGGATCCGCGTCCTGTACGTCGCAGCCGATCTGCAGCGCGGGAGCGGGGCCGCCGAATACCACGGGCCGAAAGCGCCCCCGGCGCGGGCCAGCCCGGAGCAGCACCGGCACCTCGATGTAGGCGAGGCCGATGTCGAGCTCGCCGCCGCCAGTCACATCGGCCTGCACCCGCCCGCCTTTGAGGGCGAACAGGATTTCCGGCCGGAGGCTGAACGGGCCGGCGAGCGGGAGCTGCATGTAGACCCCGGTGAGGGCCCCTTGCCGGCTGCGGATCCGCTCCGCGTCGGCGCCGGCGAGGTCGCTCCGCGAGTAGCCCACCTCGCCGCCCACGGACGCGCGCGGGCCGCGGCGCGGCCCCGCCTCCTGCGCGGAGAGCGCGGTGGGCAGGGCAAGCAGGAGCAGCATCGGGATGTGGCGGCGGCGGGCCATGCGGTCAAATGTACTCTCGGCCGCCGCCTTCGGCCGCTCAGATCGCGGGCGCCCGGTCGAGTACCTCCCGGACCTTTCGCGCCAGATCCAGCGGCGAGAACGGCTTCTGCAGGAACGGCTCGCCGTCCTCGATCATGCCCCGTCGGATCAGATCCTCGTAGGCGTACCCGGAGATCAGCAGCACCGGCAGATCCGGCCGGCGCCGGGCGAGCTGGGTCCGGAGGCTCCGGCCATCGATGACGGGCATGGCCATGTCGCTCACGACGAGCTGGACCGTGCCATTGAGTCGCTCGAGCAGCTCGAGCGCGTCCCTTCCGTTGGCCGCCGGATGCACCGCGTAGCCTTCGGCGATGAGCGCGCGGGCGGCAATCGCCCGCAGATGCGGCTCGTCCTCCACCAGCAGAACGGCCTCCGACCCGCCCACGAGCGGCGTGGCGGGATCGGTTTCGGCAGCGGCCGGCGTCCGGACGAGGGGCAGGTAGACCTGGATGGTAGTCCCGTGACCGGCCTGGCTCTGGGCCCACACGTAGCCGTCGGCCTCCTTCACGATGCCGTAGACCGCCGCCAGCCCGAGACCCGAGCCCTTCCCGACATCCTTCGTGGTGAAGAACGGCTCGAAGATCCGATGAATCGTCTCCTGCGCCATGCCCGAGCCGGTATCGCTGACCGCGAGCAGGAGGTAGCGGCCCTCGCGGACCGTGAAGTCCTGGCGGAAGCCGTGGGACGGCAGGGTCACGTCCATCGTCTCCACGGTGAGCGTGCCGCCCTCGGGCATCGCGTCCGCGGCGTTGAGCGCGAGGTTGAGCAGCACCTGCTCGATCTGTCCCCGGCCGATCCTCACGTGGTACGGCGTCTCCAGCCGGCACTCGAGCCGCGACGACTCCCCCAGGGTGCGCCGCAGCACCGGGGCGAAGGCACGAACGACCTCGTTGACTTCGAGCACCTCGGGCTCGACGTGCTTCCGCCGGCTGAAGGTGAGCAGCTGCTGGGTCACCGCGGCCGTCCGCTCCGCCGCCCGGCGGATCTGGTGCACGTCCGCCTCGATGTCCCCGGGGAGATCCTCGCGCCGGAGGATGAAATCGGCGAAGCCGAGGACCACGGCCATCTGGTTGTTCGCCTCGTGCGCCATGCCGCCCGCAAGCCGCCCCAGCGCCTCCATCCGCTGGACCTGCCGCAGGTGCTCCTCGGCCCGGCGCTGTTCGGTGACGTCGCTGCCGAT
>DASSYY010000402.1:0-2588 GCA_035703025.1 Gemmatimonadales bacterium
CGCGCGCCGGATCTGGGCTCGCCACATGCGGGAGCGCTACGGGGCGCGGGACGCCCGTAGCTGCCGGATGCGCTTTCACTGCCAGACCGCCGGCGTGACGCTGACCGCGCAGCAACCCCACAACAACATCGTGCGCGTGGCCTACCAGGCGCTGGCGGCGGTGCTCGGCGGCACCCAGTCGCTCCACACCAACGCGCTGGATGAGACGCTCGCCCTGCCCACCGAGGAGTCGGTGCGCATCGCGCTCCGCACCCAGCAGATCCTGGCCTACGAGACCGGGGTGCCGAACGTCGCCGACCCGCTCGGCGGCTCCTACTACATCGAGGCCCTGACGGACGGCCTCGAGCGCGAAGCGGAAGGACTCTTCGCCGAGATCGAGGCCCAGGGGGGCGTCGTCCGGGCGATCGAGTCCGGCTGGTTCCAGCGCCAGATCGCCGCCAGCTCGATGCGGTTCCAGGCCGAGGTCGAGCAGGGCCGGCGCACCATCGTGGGATTGAACGACTTCGTGGAGGAGGCGGAGGCGCCGGTCGAGATCCTGAAGGTCGGGGACGCGGCCGAGCAGACCCAGCGCGCGCGGCTCGCCCGCGTGCGCGCGGAGCGGGACTCGGCGCTCGTCGAGTCGCGCCTCGCGGAGCTGCGCCGCGCCGCCGCCGAGGACCGCAACATCATTCCAGCCATGCTCGACTGCGCACGTGCCTACTGCACGCTGTTCGAGATCCGGCATGTGCTCGAGGACATCTATGGCAGTTATCGGGAGCCGATCTTCTTCTGACGGCAGACGGACGGCGGCGCGCCGGACGGCGCGGGCGACGGGCAATGGTCGTGGGCGGGCGCGGGAGGCGGTGCCGGAGGTGGCCGAGCGGCTGGCGCGGCTGACGGCCGTGCGCCCCGGCGCGCACCGGGTCGTGAGCTGCTACCTCAAGCTCGAGCCGCGCGACCGGATCCGCGGGAAGTATCTCATCAAGCTCAAGAATCGCGTGCGCGAGGTGACGCACGGACTGCCGAGGCTGGGCCTGCCGCGCGCGGTGCAGGAGGCCATCGTCCGGGACCTCGATCGGGTGCAGCAGCATCTGCGCGTCCAGGCCAACCTGCCGTCCTCGCAGGGCATCGCGATCTTCGCCTGCGAGGCCCTCGGGCTGTTCGAGGCGCTGCCGCTGCCGGTCGTGCACCGCTCGCGCCTGGCGGTCGACGCCACGCCGCTCGTCCGCGAGCTCGCGTCGGTCGAGGACGAGTTCGGCCGGTTGCTGACCGTGGTGCTGGACCGGATGGGCGCCCGGTTCTTCGAGGTGACGGCCTACGATACCAAGGAGCTCTCCGGGCTCCGCGCGGACAGCACCCGCGGCGGGCGATTCCACGGTGATCAGAGCGGGCCCGGCTGGGGCGAGCACACCTACCACAATCGGATCCGGACCGAGAAGCAGCGGCACTACGAGGCCATCGCCCGCGAGCTTTTCACGCTGGACCGCCGGCAGCCGGCCCACGGGATCGTGCTCGCGGGGACGGGCACCGATGCCGGGGCGGTGGAGCCCTTCCTGCACAACTACCTGGTGGAGCGGGTCATCGGCACCGCCCGGCTCAATCCGAAGGAAGCGACGCCCGCGGCCGTGCACGCCGCCACGCTGGCGGTGCGCGAGGCATGGGAGCGCGAGGAGGAGCGGGCGCAGGTGCGCGAGATGCTCGAGGGTCTCGGCAGCGGGTGGAGCCTCAACGGCATGGACGCCACGCTCCGCGCGCTGTCGCGCGGGCAGGTGCGCACCCTGCTCGTCCACGCCGACGCGAGCGAGCCCGGTTTCCGGTGCGGCGAGTCGGGCCGCCTGGCGCGGACCGAGCGCGAGTGCCGCGGCGAAGGCGAGCCCGTGCCGGTGCTCGACGTCGTGGACGACGCGATCGAGGAAGCCCTCCGCCAGGGGGTCGACATCAACGTGGTCTACGAGACCGAGGCCCGCGAATCGGTGGACGGATTGGCGGCGCTGCTCCGCTTCCGCTGAGCGGTGATCGTCGATAACGATGTGCCGCTCCGGGCGGTCCTGTTCGACGCCGGGAACACGCTGCTCTTTCTCGATTACCCGCGCATGGCGGCGGCCGTCGGCGCGGCGCTGGACCTGCCCCTCACCGGATCCGGGTTGGCGGCGGGCGCCGCCGTCGCGACTCGCGCGATGGAAGGCCCGCGGGTCGACGATCGCGCGCGCGCGGCGGCCTACCTCGAGGCGCTCTTCCTCGAGGCCGGGGTCCCGGCGGACCGGCTGCCCGCGGTGATGGAATGCCTGGCGGACCTCCACGCCGAGCGCCATCTCTGGAGCGGCACCGCGCCTGGCACGCACGACGCCCTGGCCCGGCTCCGGAGGGCGGGGCTCCGGCTGGGGGTAGTCTCGAACAGCGACGGCCGGGTGGCCGAGGCCCTCGAGGCGGCCGGTCTCCGCCAGTACTTCGATGTGGTGGTCGACTCCACCCTCGCCGGGGTGGAGAAGCCCGACCCCGCTATCTTCCGGGCCGCGCTCGGTGCCCTCGAGGTCCGGCCGGCCGAAGCCCTGTACGTCGGGGACCTGTACGAGGTCGACGTCGTCGGGGCGCACGCGGCGGGGATCCCG
>DASSYY010000044.1:0-5088 GCA_035703025.1 Gemmatimonadales bacterium
GAATCTCGGCTTTGTACGGGCGGACGGTTAAGAAAGCAGCCGATACGGTCACCCTGAGCGGACCGAGGAGCAGGATCCGGAAATCCGCCCTCGCTCCGCTCAGTGACCGGCCGATGAGGTACAACCCTGCGCCGGGCCGGAGCTCCTGGCCCGCATCCCCTAGCGGCCCTGCCCCAGCCCGGCTGCCTCTCTACGCCGCTTCCGCCCGGCGCACCAGCTCGACGTCGAGCTCGATCTTCACCTCGTCTCCCACCACGAATCCGCCGGTCTCGAGCGCCACGTTCCACACGAGTCCGAAATCCTTCCGGTTGACCCGCACCACGGCGCTGGCTGCCCGGCGCACATTGCCGTAGGGATCCTTGAGGTCGGCGTCGGTGGTTTCGACCTTGAGCGTGACCGGACGGGTGACGCCGTGAATGGTGAGATCCCCGGTGATGTCCAGACCGTCCGCCGTGCGCACCAGCCGGGTGCTCCGGAACTCGATCGTCGGAAAGGCCGCAACATCGAGGAAGTCCGGGCTCTTGAGGTGCCCGTCCCGCTGGGGATCGCGGGTGCTGATCGAGCTGGCATCGATGGTGGCGCGCACGGTAGACCGCGCCAGGTCCCTGGGATCGATGACGACAGTGCCGCTGACCTTGCTGAACTCCCCGCGGACGGTAGCCACCACCAGGTGCTTGACCGAGAAGTGCACGCCGGTGTGGGACGGGTCGAGGTCCCAGGTAGTGACGGCGGAGGAAACGGGAGTGCTGACGGACGACATGGTGTGCTCCAGAGGCTTGAGGTGTGATACGCAATGCGCTCTGGGCACTATGATAAATATAGCGCTATAAAAAGTCAAGTACTTGAAAATGTCGAGTACGGCGCGTAGCTTGACTGCATGAAGTCCGAAGAGCGACAATTCTGTCCGGTCTACGCGTCCATCGATCTCCTCCAGGAGAAGTGGACCCTCCACATCATCCGCTCCCTGCTCGAGGGGCCGATGGGGTTCAACGACCTCGGGCGGGTCGTCGGCGCCAACCCGAGCACCCTGGCGCAGCGGCTCGAGCACCTGGAGGAGCTGGGCATCGTCGAGCGCACGCTGCACTCGGTCATGCCGCCCCGCACCAGCTATGCCCTGACCGCCTGCGGCCGGGGTCTCCAGGATGTGATCGACGCGATCGAACACTGGGGCCGCCAGAACCTGAAGCCGCCGGCCGAGCCGAAGAAGCGCGCCGCGCGGGCCCGCCCAGCCTGACGCGGGTCAGACCGCTTCGAGCGCACGGAGCAGCTCCCCCGCGCTCTGCCAGCGGTCCTCAGGCCGCCGGGCCAGCGCCCGCAGGATGATGCGCGAGAGGTAGGGCGGGACATCCGGATTGAGCGTCGCTGGATCGGGCGGTGACTCGTGCAGGTGGACCGCCGCCAACTCGGCCATGCCCGGACGGTTGAACACCATCCGGCCGGTCACGCATTCGAACAGCACCGCCCCCACCGCGTAGAGATCGGTCCGCCCGTCCACCGGCTCCCCGAACAGCTGCTCCGGCGCCATGTACTGCGGCGTGCCCACCACCATCCCCACCGCCGTCAGCCCTTCTCCCTCCACCTGCCGCCGCTCGGCCAGCCGGGCGATCCCGAAGTCCATCACCTTGAGGAACCCCGCCGGGTCCACGATCAGGTTCTGAGGCTTGATGTCGCGGTGGACGATGCCCTCCTCGTGCGCCACCTCGAGTGCGCGGCAGAGCTGCTTGCCGATGGTGAGCGTCGCCCGCACGTCGAGCCGCCCCGCCTCGCGAATGAACGTGTTGAGCGTCGTGCCCCGCACCAGCTCCATGGTGATGTAGTAGGTGCCCTGGGCCTCGCCCAGGTCGTAGGTGCGGACGACGTTGCGGTGGGTGATGCGGCGCGCCAGCCGCAGCTCCTGCTTGAAGCGTTCGAGCAGCACCGGATCGAGCGTGCCCAGCTCCGGCCGCAGCACCTTGATCGCGACCAGCTCGTCGATCTGGCGGTCGCGCGCCCGGTACACCACGCCCATTCCGCCGCGCCCGAGCAGTTCCTCGATCGCGTAGCGGCCGGCGAAGACGCTGCCCGGCGTGATCGCGACATCGCCGGTCCTGGGCGGCTCGACCGTGCCGTGGGGCCGGGTCCGGAAGTAGGCCACCAGGCGATCCTTCTCCCGCAGCTCCTCGATCATCCGGCCGAACGCCGTGGCCAGATCGGCGATCTCATCCCGACTGGCGGGCACCGGCACGTCGGCGTAGGTCCCCTCGCTCACCTTCTGCGTCGCGGCCACGAGCTGCCGCACCGGCCGGGTGATCTGTCGTGCCAGGATCATGGAAGAGCCCAGCGCGAGCACCAGTCCGCCCACGAATGCCCACGCGATCGTGCGGCTCAGGTGACGCCACGCGGCCAGCTCCTCCTCGCGGTCGTGGAGGCCGACGTATCCGCCGATCGGAACGCCGTCAGCGGTCTGGAGCAGGCCGGTCACTCCCTCGTACTCGTGTCCCGCCGCGGCCAGCCGGAATCGGACGGGCGTGCTGTCGCCGGGCGCCGCCTCGACCTGCAGCCGGCGGACCGCATCGCGCACGCCGCTCCCGGCCACGGTCGCGACGGAGACCGTGGGAACGCCCGCCGTGTCCCGCGAGAAGAACAGGACCTCGGATCCCGTGTGCCGCTTGAGCTGTGCGGCAAAGGTGCTATCGATCCGGAGGGCCGCCACGACGACGCCGTAGCGCGCGCCGCCGGCGGGGTCGGCCACGGGCACCCCGACAGCCTGGTACAGCTCGTCCCGCTGCTCGGTCGTTTCGATCCAGAGCCCCTCGGTCGTCCGGCCCTCCAGGGCGCGGCCGATGAGCGAGCCGCCGGAGAAGTCCTCGTCGGCGGCGCCGCGCCGCGCGGTCCACGCCTTGAGCACGCCGTTGCCGTCGACGATCAGGACCCAATCGGCGCCCGTCTGGGCGCGCAGCTCGTCCGCCTGGTCGAGGAGGTTGCCGCGATCGTCGGTGCGAAGCGCCTCGCCGATGCGGGAGACGTAGGCGGGGACCTGCACCAGCGCGGCCGTCAACTGGCGCAGGCTCTGGCTTCGGCTCCCCAGGGCGTCGCTGATCGCCGAGCGGGTGGCGCGGAGGGCGCGGGTGGAGGCGGCCGCAGCGGCCTCGTCGGCCCGACTC
The DNA here is from genome assembly GCA_035703025.1 of Gemmatimonadales bacterium. Taxonomy (GTDB): domain Bacteria; phylum Gemmatimonadota; class Gemmatimonadetes; order Gemmatimonadales; family GWC2-71-9; genus CAVVWJ01. Next base: position 3,144 of record DASSYY010000044.1, read on the forward strand.
CGGGTCACGAGCAACGCGGAGCCCAGGGCTGCCACCACCACGAAGGCGGTGCCGACGAAGATCTTCCTGCCGAGCGGCATCCTCAGTATCTCCGGCCCTGCTGGGGATACGGTTGGCCGAACTTGTTGAGGTGCGGCTTGAATCGATACCCGCGCGCATCGAGCTCGAGCGCGAGGTCGGCCAGGCCGCCGGCAGGGACTTCCACGGGACGGGTCACTTCCGGCGCGCGCTCGTGCCACGCGTGGAGCACGTACTGGCCGGGCGGCACCCCCGGGAGCGCGAAGGAGCCGTCGCCCGAGGGCTGGGAGTAGTAGGGACCGTCGCGGACGACGATGAGCGCGCTCATCTGTGCGTGGACGTTGCAGTACACCCGGATGATGCCTGCCCGCTCCAGCCGAATTGAACGGGCCTGGCCGCGGCCGTAGAGGCCGAGGTCGAACGGCTGCTCCTCGGACAGCGAGAAGACGTTGTGATTGAAGGGATCGTGGTTCGGGAAGGCGACCGTGGACCCGATCGGCACCACCAGGACGTGGGGCGAGAAGGCCTTGTCGGCGGTGGAGATCTCCGCCTCCGCCGGCGCGGGCCGTCCGGTGCTGCCCTCCAGCCAGACCACCGCCTGGCCCACGTCGTCGCTGGTCCGATTGCCCTTCTCGAGCAGCGTCAAGCGGCCGCGGACATCGGCCACGGGGGGCCCGGCCGCCGCGAGCGGCCACGCGGCCAGCGTCGCCGCGAGCAGCACCACTCGGCGAAACCGCGCTCCACGCTGTACTTTGGCCGGCATGCCCCAAGGTTACCGAGCGCCCCCAGGGGCGTCAACGCGACCCTTCAATGGACGTGCGCCATGAAACCGCTCGCCCTGACCGCTATCACGCTTGGCCTGGCCGTACCCGTGGCCGCGCAGGAGCCGAGCCCGTCGCCCGACGCCGTGCAGGGCGAGGTCCACGGGCTGATTCTCATGAACGCGTTCGCCAACGACGCGGCCGTCAACAACAGCGACGTCCCGCAATTCGTGGTGCGCCCTCCCGCGGCGGGCGGCCCGCCCGCGAGCGGGGCCGGCGCGACGCTTCGCCAGTCGCGGGTGACCGCTACGGCTCTGGTCTCCCAGTTCGCCGGCGGGCAACTCACCGGCGAGCTGGACGTGGACGTCTTCGGGGGACAGCAACCGTCCACCGGCGGTCGCACCTTCCCGCTCGTCCGCCTCCGGCGCGCGTTCGCGGTGCTCGAGCGCGGCCGGCTGACCCTGTTTGCCGGCCAGGAGGCCCCGCCGATCGCCGAGATCAATCCGTCCTCGCTCGCGAGCATCGGCATCCCCGAGTTCGCCGGCGCGGGCAATCTCTGGCTCTGGATCCCGCAGCTCCGGGTCGGCGCGCGTGTGGCCGAGACCGGCGCCGTCCGACTCGGCGTCGAGGCGGCGGTGCTCGCGCCTACCTCTGGCGATCCCCAGACCGCCTTCTTCACCCAGCCGGACATCGCCGAGCGCAGCAGCCGTCCCTACCTGCAGGGCCGCGTGCGCCTCCGGTGGGGGACGGCCGAAGAGCAGGGCGAGGTGAGCATCGGCGGCCACTACGGCTGGCTCGCGGTCGGCCCGTCGCGCCGCGTGTCGTCGCGCGCCCTGGCGGTCGGGGTGTGGACGCCGCTGGTCAGAGGCCTCGAGCTCCGCGGGGAGGCGTACGTCGGACAGGCGCTGGCCGGGCTCGGCGGCGGCGGGATCGGACAGAACTTCGGCCTCGACAGCGCGGTGGTGGAGACGTCAGGCGGGTGGGCTCAGCTCAACATCACGCCGGCCAAGTCCTGGGAGATCGGCGCGGGAGTCGGCCTGGATGATCCCGACGACGTCGATCTCGATCCGGCGTCGCAGCGGCTTCGGAACCTCGCGGTCGAGGGGCACGGGAGCTGGCGCCGGGCGCCGATCGTGCTGGGAGCGGAGGTGCGACTGCTCCGGACG
>DASSYY010000049.1:0-6311 GCA_035703025.1 Gemmatimonadales bacterium
GTGAACGTCTTCGCGGCCGAGTCGGACGCCGAGGGCCGGCGGCTGTTCACCTCGCTGCAGCAGGCCTTCGTGAATCTGCGGCGCGGGCACCCGGGCAAGCTCCCGCCGCCCGACGAGAGCTTCGTCGCCCGGCTCATGCCCGGCGACCTGCGGCTGCTCGACGAGATGCTGTCCTGCTCGATGGTGGGATCGCCGGAGACGGTCCGGCGCGGGCTGGCGGCGTTCATCGCCCGCACCGGCGCGGACGAGCTGATGCTCACTTCGCAGATCTACGACCACAAGGCACGGCTGCGCTCCTACGAGCTGGCGGGAGCCGGAACGCCGGCCGCCGCTGCGCGCTGATCGCCGCAAAGGACACGGCAACCCCCGGCCGCATTGCGGTATCCAATCGTCCGACACTTGCTCCAATCAACATCACCTGAGGCCACCTCCCATGGTCGGCGCGCCGCGGGACCTTCGTGCCTGGGTAGTCGGGCCGACCGGCGTCCGGGCCGGGTGGCGCCTGCTCGGCTACATCGCTCTGGTGGCGCTCCTGTTCTGGCTCAAGGAGCAGACACTGCGGCCCCTGCTCGACAGGTCGGACGAGGTGACGTCCTACGTCGTCAACAAGGCCGCGAAGCTGGCCGCGATTCTCCTCGCGGGCTCCCTCATGGCGCGACTGGAGCACCGGTCGCTCGCCACCTATGGGCTGCCGTGGCGCCGCACGCTGCGCGGCGGCTTCTGGCGCGGAGCCGCCGCCGGCCTGGCGGCCATCACCGTGCTGCTCGGCATCCTTCGGGTGGTCGGCGTGTTCCGGTTCGGGCCGATAGCGCTGCAGGGCCTGGGGACCTGGGAGTACGCCGCGGCGTTCGCGCTCGTCTTCCTGCTCATCGGCCTGCAGGAGGAGTTCCACTACCGCGGGTATGGCCTCTATACCCTCACCACCGGCCTGGGCTTCTGGCCTGCGGCCCTCCTCTCCATGCTCTACTTCACCTCGGGTCACCTCGGAAACGTCGGGGAGAGTCCGGTGGGCCTGCTGAATGTCGGCGTGGGCGGGTTGCTCTTCTGTCTCCTTCTTCGGCGGACGGGGGACCTCTGGATGCCGATCGGCATGCACGCCGCCTGGGACTGGGGGCAGAGTTTCCTCTACGGCGTCCCCGACAGCGGGTACCTGCTCCCGATGCACGTGTTCCAATCCAGCTTCGCGGGGCCCGCCTGGCTGACGGGCGGCGCTGTCGGGCCCGAGGGTAGCGTGCTGTGCACGGTCCTCCTGGTGGCGCTCGGGTTCGGCTTCTCCCGGTGGCTCCCTCAGGTTTGCTATCCCGGCGGGGTTTGCCCGTAGACGGTCCGGCACGGCCTGGATCTACGACCACGAGGCACGGCTGCGCTCCTACGAGCTGGCGGCCGCCGCGCGTCCCTCCCTGCGTTCCCGCGCGGCCGCGCGATAGCGCCCCGGCGGGCCGCCGCGGAGACGCGAGAACGCCCGCGAGAACGCGAACTCCGACTCGTAGCCCACCCGCCGCGCGATCGCGCCGACCGGCTCGTCGGTTTCGCGCAGGTTCCGCGCGGCCAGCTCCATGCGCCACCGCGTCAGATAGGCCAGCGGCGGCTCGCCGACCAGCGCGCTGAACCGCCGCGTGAGCGTCGCCCGGGACAGGTTGGCCTCGCGCGCGAGCAGGGCGATCGTCCAGGGCGCCGCCGGGTCCGCGTGCATCCGCGTCAGCGTCTGCGCGATGATCGGATCGCGCAGCGCCCGGAGCCAGGAGTGTTCCTGCTCGCCCCGGCCGTCGAGCCAGGCCCGAATCACCTGAACGAACAGCACGTCGATGAGCCGGTTGACGATCGTACCCCACCCGGCCGATCGGGCCGTCAGCTCCTGCCGCAGCAGGCGCAGCGTCGTCGGCACGGCACTCCCGTCCGCCAGATCCTGCCCCGCCACGAGCAGCAGCGGCGGCAGCAGCGACACCAGCGGGTGCGCCACCTCCCGGTCGTAGTGGTACGCCGCGCAGATGAGACGGGTCGAGCTGCCGGGGCCGTCGAGCACGAACTCGCCGTCCGCGCCGGGCGCCAGCGCCTGGGTGACCTGGTCCCACGGCCGCCAGGGTCCGGTGGGGGCGCTCGCCACGACGTGGGCTGCGCCGGTGGGCAGCAGCACGACGTCGCCGGCGTGCAGCTCCCGCGGCGGCAGGCCCGGAACCCGGATCCAGCACGCGCCCGCCGTGACCGCGTGAAACGTGGCGCCGGGTTCGCGGTGGAGGCTCATGCCCCACGGAGCGTGGGCCCGCACTTGGGCCGTCACCGCTCCGCGCACGCGCAGCATGTCGAGCACATCGGCCAGGGCGTCGCGGCAGTCCATGGGGCCGCAATATGCCCGCCGTCCTCCCACCGCGTCAACGCGTGAGCCCTCCGGACAAAAAGACGCGTCATTCAAGCATTGGTCGGCTCACGCGCGAACGGTAGCTTCGTCGCGACCTCTGACCCACGGAGCTTCGCGATGACGGCCCTGCACAACGGCGACACCTTTCCCGCGCTCTCGCTCGCCGCGGTCGGCGGCGGGCACATCTCGCTCCCGGATGATCTGGCCGGCTCCTACGGCGTCGTCCTGTTCTACCGCGGCTCGTGGTGCCCGTACTGCAACGCCCAGCTCGCGGCGTTCGCCCGCGCGACACCCGCGCTGGAGAGGCTTGGCATCCGGGTCGTCGCGCTGTCGGTGGATGACGCGGTCACCGCGGCCGCGCTGGTCGAGCAGCACGGCCTGAAGTTCCCGGTCGGCTATGGAGCCGACGCCGAGGCGGTCGCCGCGGCCACGGGGGCGTACACCAATGACACGCCCTCGTACCTGCAGTCCACCGGCTTCGTCCTGGATCCGGAGGGGCGCGTCCTGGTCGCCGTGTATTCCAGTGGCGCCATCGGGCGGCTCGTCCCCGACGACGTCGCCGGTTTCGTGCGGTACCTGCAATCCCACCCATGAGCGGGCCCCCCGCGGCCGCGAGACCCCGCCTGCTGCTGGCCCTGCTCGTCCTCGTCTGGGCCGCGAGCTGGCCGGCGATCAAGCTCGGGGTCGCGACGGTGTCGCCCGTGTGGTACGGCTGCCTGCGCTACCTCATCGCTACCGTCTGCCTCTTCGTCCTGGTCGCGCTGCGGGGCTGGCTCGTCTGGCCGACCCCATCGGACTGGCGGCTGGTCGGAGTGTCGGGCGCGCTCCAGATGGGAACCTATTCCGCGCTCACCGGCTTCGCGCTGACGAGGCTTCCGCCCGGCCGCGCCTCGGTCCTGGCATTCTCCACGCCGCTCTGGGTCGCTCCGCTCGCCGCCTGGCGGCTGCACGAGCGCGTCTCGGCGCGGGCGTGGTGCGGCATCGGGGTCGGCCTCGCGGGCGTGCTGGTGATCGCCGCCCCGACGCTGCGGAGCGGCGGCCGGCACGGGCTCCTCGCCTATGCCTCGCTCATGGCCGCCGCCGCGGCGTGGGCCGTGTCGATCGTCGCCGTCCGGGCGCACCGCTTTGACGCACCGACGCTGGCGCTTGCCCCCTGGCAGGCGCTGGTCGCCGCGGCGCTGCTGGGTCCGCTGGCGCTGGTCCTGGAGGGAAGGCCGCCCCGGATCGGCCCGAGCGCGATCGCCTCGCTCGCCTACGTGGGCCCGGTCGCGACCGCCTTCGCCTACTGGGCGGTGGTCGAGGCGGGTCGCCACTTCCGGGCGAACACGATGGCGATGGTCCTGCTTGCGACGCCGAGCCTGGGCCTGGTGATCTCGGCGCTGGCGCTGGGCGAGCGGGTGGATGGGCCACTCGTCGCCGGCGTGCTGCTGGTCGGGGCGGGGATCCGGCTGGCCACCGCCGGGTGAGCGCGTACGCCGAGGGCGCCGCCGACTTGGTGAAACCGAACCGGCGCCGGAAGCGTTCGAGACGATCAGGCCTTCGGAGGACCTCGCATGCGCACACGGTGGGCGGTGCTCCCGCTCCGGCTCGTGGCAGGATACGGCTTTCTCGCCCACGGTGCGGTCAAGTGGAGCCGCGGCCCTGCCAACTTCGCGAAGCTGCTGCACCAGATCGGCGTGCCGCTGCCCGCGCCGACGGCATACCTGGTGACCCTGCTCGAGGTCTTCGGCGGGGCGGCCCTGCTGCTGGGCGCCTTCGTGGCGCTCGTCAGCATTCCGCTCGTCGCGTCCATGCTGGTGGCGATGTTCACCGTCCAGCTTCGCTACGGCTTCAGCTCGGTGAACACGGTCGGCCTGACGCCGGCCGGGCCGGTCTTCGGTCCGCCGGGCTACGAGATCAACCTGCTCTACATCGCGGCCCTGATCGCGCTCGCGCTCATCGGACCGAGCCCGTGGTCCGTGGATGGCTGGCGCGCCCGGCGCCGGGAGCAGCCGTCATGAACCTCAACCAGGTGACGCTGCCGGCCCGGGACGTCGCGGCCGCCGCCGACTTCTATCGGCGGCTGGGGCTCCGGCTCATCGTGGACGCGCTCCCGCGCTACGTCCGCTTCGAGTGCCCCGACGGCGAGAGCACGCTCTCGGTCGAGCAGGTCGCCGAGCTCGGCGCCGGTCCCGGGCCGGTCATCTTCCTGGAGTGCGACGATCTCGACGGCACCGTCGAGCGCCTCGTGGCCGCGGGCATCCGGTTCGACACCCCGCCCGCCGACCAGCCGTGGCTCTGGCGCGAGGCCCGGCTCCGGGACCCCGCGGGCAACGCGCTCTGCCTCTTCCGGGCCGGCCGGAACCGGCGCGACCCGCCGTGGCGGGTGCCGTAGACGGTCGTCAACCGCCGCCCTCGAGCAGCTCCCGCACCCGCCGCTGCCGGTACCGGAAGATCCTCCCCAGTTGCCACCGCACCAGCGGCCGCGCCATCGCGCCGATCGGCTGCCACGGCAATTGATACTCCACGTGGTCCTCGATCAGGGTGCATCCGCCGCCTAGGTCCGCGAAGCGGTGCGTATGGACCCACCGCCGGTAGGGCCCGCGCACCTGTTCGTCCACGAACAGCGCCGGCGGCTCCCAGCGGCTGATGAGCGTGCGCCAGCCGAGCGGGAGGCCCCAGAGTCGCAGTGAGTAGTCGAGTTCGGCGCCGGCCCCCATGGCGATCGGCAGGGGCGTCTCGATGTGAAAGTGCAGCTCTTGCGGCGTGATTGCCTCGAGGTTCTCCGCGGTCGCGAAGAACTCGAAGACCCTGGGCACGGGGACGGCCAGCGTCATCGAGGTCTCGAGCACGCCGCCGCCCGCCGTCGCCACCTGACGTACACCCTGAGCTGACAAGACTGTGCCCCCGTTGTCCCGGTGGAAGACCCGGTCCCAGTGTACACGCGGTTCACCACAATGGTCCCGCCGGCCGGGCGGTAACGCCGGGCAGTCCTCCGCGGTAGATTGCAGCGATCCCCGACATCGCGGCGCCCCGGACCTGGAGGCTCGCCTGCCCGTGAGTGCGCCGGACCCCCGCGTGGTCCCCGCGTGACCGAGCCGTTCGACCGGCTCGCGCTCGCCTTGGCCGACCGCTACCGCCTGGAGCGGGAGCTGGGCGCGGGTGGCATGGCCACCGTCTACCTCGCGCACGACCTGAAGCACGACCGCCGGGTCGCGATCAAGGTGCTCCGCCCCGAGCTCGCGGCCGTCATCGGCGCCGAGCGGTTTCTCCGCGAGATCAAGACCATCGCCAACCTGCAGCACCCCCACATCCTCGGTCTGATCGACAGCGGCGAGGTGAGCGGGACGGCGTACTACGTGATGCCGTTCGTGGACGGCGAGAGCCTGCGCGACCGGCTCACCCGCGAGAAGCAGCTCTCCATCGCCGACGCCGTCCGGCTCGCGACCCAGGTCGCCGCCGCCCTCGACTACGCCCACCGGCATGGCGTGATCCACCGCGACATCAAGCCCGAGAACGTCATGCTGCACGACGGCTCGGCGCTGGTGGCGGATTTCGGGATCGCGCTCGCGGTCTCGAGCGCGGGCGGCGGCAGCCGGATGACCGAGACCGGAATGTCCCTCGGCACGCCCCACTACATGTCGCCGGAACAGGCCATGGGCGAGCGGGAGATCACCGCCCGGAGCGACGTGTACGCCCTCGGCGCCATGACCTACGAGATGCTGGTGGGCGAGCCGCCGTTCACCGGCCCCACGGCGCAGGCGATCGTGGCCAAGGTGCTGACGGCGGAGCCGGCCGGCCTCGCGGCCCAGCGCCGGAGCGTTCCGCCCGCGGTCGAGGAGGCGGTGCGGACGGCGCTCGCGAAGCGGCCGGCCGAGCGCTTCGCCACGGCGGCGGAGTTCGCCGCCGCGCTGGCGAGGCCCGTGGATGCCACCCGGCGCACGACCGCGGTCGGAGCCGGCCGGCTCGTTCAGCG
>DASSYY010000128.1:0-4245 GCA_035703025.1 Gemmatimonadales bacterium
AGCAGGAAGGCCCCCGAGCCGGCCGCAGGATCCAGGACGGTGAGCTCCGCGAGCAGTCGAACGGTTTCCGGACTGCGGTCGGCCAGGCGGCGCTCGGCCTCGGCGAGGGCACAGCCCAGCCGTCCGCTCACATAGGCTGCGAGCGCGGCGTCGAGTACCGATCGCACCAGCGCGGCCGGCGTGTAGTAGCTGCCGGACGCCCGCCGCGTCGACGGCGCCATGACGCCCTCGAAAACGCGTCCCAGCATGTCGGGCGCGATGCCGCCGGGCTCGTCGCGCTCGGAGACGACGAAGTGGAACCGCTCGAACATGCCGTCGAACGCCTCGCGCCAGATCGGATTCGGGATGTCGCCGCGGAGCGCCCGCTCGAGCGGATGGGGCTCGAACAGTCCGCCGTTGAGGAACGGCATCGGACCGAAGGCGCGGGAGGTCCGGCTCCGCTCCCGCAGGGGCCGGTTGAGCGTGCCGAAGAAGAGCGGACGCAGCAGGTCGCGGTGGATCCGCCGCTTGCGGGCCAGACAGTCGTCGACTGCCTCGGACAGGAACCGCTCGCGTCCGGCCAGCCAGCCCTTGGCCTGGATGAAGTACAGGAAGAGGACCCGCGTGAGCTGGAGCAGGGCCAGGCTCCGGCGGTCCTCGCCTCGGAGCCGCGTCGGAAGCTCCTCGGCCATACGGTCCAGCGTCGTCTTGAAGGCGCGGAAGAAACGCCGGCCGACGGCCTCCCCGCTCAGCGCGTCCGCCGCCTGAACGGCGTAGGCCAGCGCGCCGCCCGGCCCACGACCCGCCAATCGTCGGAGGCAGGAGAGCGCCGAGGCCGCCGGCCGGTCGAGATCGACGAGGAGGGACGGTGTCCCGTCGAAGGCGACGGCGACCCCCAGGCGGCGTCCGGCCGCATCGAGCGCCAACACCCCGCCGAGCCGGCCACGGACCGCGAGCCGGCGGGCGATCCTCCGTGCCGCTCGCTCCGGTTCGGGCGCCGGCACCGCGAACCAGGGAAAGTCCCCCGCGCGCCCCACGACGAGCGCGGTTCCATCGTCTCCGGGTGCCCGTCGACCTGCTACGCCGGGTGCCGGCTCACAGAGCGGCTCGTGCCCGAGTGCCGCCACCACGGCGCACAGCGATTCGAGCGAGCGCAGTCCTGCCAGCAGCGGGCCCAGGTCCACGCGGTGCTCCCGGGGTGGAGAGACCGCGCACGATAGGCGCGCCGGCTCGGAGCACCGGTATCATTCTCCCGCAGGCAGAATCCTGCGTCCCGGGCACCAGTGGCCGACCAGAATTTCGGCCCGAGGGCCCCGCAGAAGACCCCGCGTTGGGGCACCCGCCCCGCTGGACGAGTCGCCGAGTGCCCCTTATGCTGCAGGCCATGATCCCACTCTCCAGAATTCCCGGCCTCCTGGCCGTCGCGCTCGCCCTTCCCGGCGTCCCCACCGGAGCTCTCGTCCTGGCCCAGACCGCCGCGCCCGAGAGCGCGCCGGCGAAACCGACCCCCGGGGATAGCGGCGTCTTCATCATCCGCCACGCCGGCGATACCATCGCCACCGAGCGGTTCTCGCGCACCGCCACCTCGCTCAACGGGACCCTGGCGATCCGGAACGCCAGCGGCACCCTCCAGGCCTACGAGGCCGTGGTGGCTCCTGACGCGTCGGTGCCGATGATCGAGGTGACGGTGCGGGAGGCGCCGGACAGCGGACGGGGGACGGCACGTCCGAGCGGCCGGGTCGTGCAGCGGGCGAGGGTGATCTTCAAGGAAGACAGCGCGGCGGTGGACGACATCAAGAACAACGGCATGCAGACGCGGATCTTCGGGACTGAGCGAGGCGCGGTGCCCTACCTCAACCTCAGCTTCGCCCTGCTCGAGCAGGCCGTCCTTCGCTCACGCGCCACGGCGCCCGAGGCCACCCGGGTACCGTTCTTCAATCTCGGCGGCGGGCAGACGTTGGACGCCACAGTGGCCAGGCTGGGAACGGACTCGCTGACGATGGCTATCGGAAACGTGGAGTTTCACCTCAGAGTGGATCCGGCGGGCCGCGTCCTCGGCGGAAGCATCCCCGCGCAGAATCTGGTGGCGGAGCGCGTCGGAGGCACTTGAGCGCCTTGCAGCAAGTCACCCTCCGCGAGGGGGCATGATTCGGTTCAGGCCCCTTCGTATGCCCATGGTGACGGGGCGATCATCCTGGCGTCGTCCCGCTCCCCGCAGATCCGTACACCCGACCCCGCCACTCCACCCGCCGCTGCCCGCGCCACGTCGACCGGAGCACGATGAAGAGCGCCATCACCGTCCCGAGCGGGTACAGCAAGCCGTATGGCACCGGAATCTTCATCCCGAAGGACAACGTTCCCCAGAACAGCGCCGACAACCCCACGGCCGCCGTCGCCGCCGGCACCAGCCCGCCGATGTCCGCGCCCAGGAGCCCGGCGAGCAGGATCACCGGGGGCACGAGCCAGAAGCCGAGTGCGGCAATCAGCATGACCGGCACCAGCGCCCGCAGCATCGGCTCGTTCGGGAACGAGCGCCGCCCGCCGAGATAGACGTTCTTGGACCACCCCTCCAGCAGCGATCCGAGGTCTTGGTACATCCGCGTCTCCATCAGCCGCTCCGCGAAGGCGAAGTGGAGGCGCCGGCCGTGGCGCAGACAGGTCTGCGCCAGCGCCAGGTCTTCCGCCACCTCGTGCCGCACCGCCGCGTGAGTCCCGATGGCCTCGTACGCCTCCCGCGTCGTCAGGATGAACTGGCCGTTGGCGATCACGTCCCGCTCCCGCTGTGCGCGGTTGACGCGGCGGGGGTGATAGCGGAGCCCCAGCAGCAGCCAGATCTGCGGCATGATGACGCGTTCCCAGAAGGTGACGCAACGTTGGTGCGGGGCGACCGTCACCAGGTCCGCCGACGCGAGTCGGAGCGCCCCGACGGCGCGGCCGAGGAGCTCGGGCTCGTGGCGGGTATCGGCGTCCGTGAAGACCAGGATGTCTCCGGTAGCGGCGCGAGCCCCTTGGGCGCAGGCCCACGGTTTCCCGTACCAGCCTGGCGGCAACGGCTCTCCTCTCAGCAGCCGAAGACGGGCGTCTGTCTTCGCCAGCCGCTCGACGATCGCCGCGGTATCATCCGTCGACCGGTCGTCCACGACGAGGAGCTCCAACGGCCGGTAGGACGAGGCCAGGATCGAGCGCACGACCGTTTCGATCGTGGTGGATTCGTTGCGGGCGGGAATGATGACGGAAAGCGGCGTCCCCTCGACCGGGGCGACGTCGCTCAGGTTCGGGCGGTTGTCGGCGAGGCGCACCAGGCCCGCGAACGGCGCGAGCCACGGCAGCGCCGGCAGCAGGGCCGCGACCGACATGAGACCGGGGGAGGCCGCTAGCGCGGAGACTTCCCGGTCAGCCCGCTCAGCTCCTGCTCGATGGCGTCGAGCTGGCGCTCGACCTCGGTGGTGTCGTAGTCGGTGATGCGGACCGGTACGCCGTTCTGGGCGAAGAGCGTGGCGACGAGGGCGTCGGTGTATCCCACGACCGCCACCGCGATTCCCTTGTCGATCACCCGGTTGAGCCGGAGCAGCGCGGCCATGCCCTGGCGCGCGCGCATGGCCGCGAGGACGGGCGCGAGATTCCGGATCAGCAGCTCGCGCAGGAACTGAAGCTCCTCGACGACCTCGCCGGCGGCGAGCCCGCGGGTGGATGCCATCCGCCCGTAGTGCTCGCAGGCGTGCAGCCAGACCGGGCCGACTTCGCGGCGCAGGGGTCCGACCATTTCGCTGATGACGTCGAGCAGGATCCGGAACTCCCGCTCGACGAGAGGACGGGGTATCGTGGTGGCGGCGGTGATGCGGTCGCCGAGCCAGTCGGCCCATTGAACGACCATCTGATCCCGCAGTTCGGCGATGACACGGCCGGCGGCGAGCAACGCGGGCTGCGAAGCACGCACTACCGTCCTCCCTTGGTGAAGGTTGCGGCAATCTAACCGTGGAGCGTGAATGGGGTCAAAACTGCTCGTTCGTCCACCTCGGCTCACGCGAGGCAGTCGCATCGCGCTCGTGGCGCCGGCCGGACCCCTGTTGGAACGAGACGATTTAACACGTGCCGAGGCGCTCTGCCGTGCGCTGGATTACGTACCAGTGGTGGGGGCGCACGCCGCCGGCCACTACGGTTACTTCGCCGGCACCGACGAGGAGCGCCTGGCCGATCTGAACGCGGCGCTTCGCGATCCCGCGGTCGATGCGGTCTGGTGCATCCGCGGCGGCTACGGTGTGACAC
>DASSYY010000066.1:0-15019 GCA_035703025.1 Gemmatimonadales bacterium
TCGCATGAACCCACGCCACATCGTCCTCCCTGCGCTGGCCGGCGTCGCGCTCGCCGCGGGCGCGCTCTCAGCCCAGGCTGCGCCGCCCGCCGCCGTGCCAGCGCTGCCCGACAGCGCGGGGTGGGGCGTCCACGTCCTGACGGTCGCACGCGACCCCGGCGGCACACTCTGGGTGGGGACCTACGGTCAGGGCATCTATCGACTGCCGGTGGGCGCAGCCGGCTGGGAGTCGATCCGGCACGACACGACGGCCACCTCGATCTCGATGGACTTCGTCCAGGCCATTGCCTTCGGCGCGCGCGGCGAGATCTGGTATGGAACGGTGGGGAACGGCTGGGGCCTCTCGCAGGACGGGGGGCGCACCTGGCGCAACTGGACCTACGATCAGCTCGGCCCCGAGTGGCAGTACGTCATTCCCGACGGGATCGCCGTCCGCGGCGATACCACCGTCGTGGCGACGGCGGACGGCCTTCAGATCACGACCGACGACGGCGAGCACTGGACCGCCATCGGCGACGCGGTGGGCCCCCCGGCCAGGGGGCCTGCCGACACGGCGCTGCCCCTCCTCGGAAACGAATATGTCCGCCGGCTTGCGCCGGACCGCCGCGGCTGGAACGTGACGACGTTGCGCGGGAACCAGCGGCTGGTGCACACGGCCACCGGCTGGCAGGCGCAGCCGCTGGCCGCCGCCGCGTTCCCGCCGGTCAATGCCATCGTCATCGGCCGACAGCAGTTCCGTGGCACCCGCTGCGGCCTCCGCCCGAGCACCGACACGCTGCCGTGCCTACGCCGCTCGGCGCCCGATGCTGGCGCGCCGCGGGACCCGCTCACCGTGTGGCTCCGCCGGCCGATCGCGCGGACGGACAACGCCTACATCGACCAGACCTACCGGTACGGGTCGACGATGGGCGGGTTCTTTCAGCAGCACCAGGGGGTCGAGTTCAACAACCCCGACGGCACGCCGGTGATGGCGGCCCTGGACGGCAAGGTGGTGTACGCCGGACCGGCCGAGGCCGGCGCGCGGACGGTGGCGATCCGCCACGACACCACCGTCACCGCCGGCGGGAAGCGCTTCCGGCTCTACTCGATCTACTACCACAACTCGTCGCTGGCCGTGAAGGTCGGAGACCGGGTCAAGACCGGCCAGGTGATCTCCCGTGTGGGCAATACCGGGCGGGCCACCAACGATCATCTCCACCTCGAGTTGGCGGCCTCGCCCACGGATTCCATCGGGGCCATCGTCGACTCGCTCCAGCGGTTCCCGCCCTACACGGTGAATCCCGAGCTCTGGCTCGAGCCGCTGGCGGGCACCGGGATCGTCGCCGGCCAGGTGTTCGACGGCAGCGGCGCCCCGGTGCGGCAGGCGCGGATCTACGGGCTGGCCAAGCGCGATCCGATCGAGACCCCGTTTTCCTACGTCGAGACCTACGGCGACAAGGCTCACGGCCACCCGCTGTACGGCGAGCACTTCGCCCTGACCGACGTGCCGGAAGGGACCTACACGATGGGGACCGAGATCGACGGCAAGAAGGTCTATCGGAAGGTCGTGGTCGCGGCCGGCAAGCTCACGTGGGTGGTGTTCAAGCCCTAATGTTCATCGAGCTCACCGACCATCTCCGGTGCCCGGCCGAGCACGAGGAGGCGTTCCTGGTCCTCCTGCCCGAGCGCCTCGAGGGCCGGTCGGTGCGCGCCGGGACCCTGGGCTGTCCCGTGTGCGATCGCCGGTTCACGCTGCGGGACGGCGTGCTGGACACGGGCGGCGCGCCGCCGCCCGGCGCCGGGGTCGATCCGGGCAAGCTGACGCCGGAGGCCCTGGCTCCGCTGGTCGGCCTGAATGGCCCCGGGGGCTATCTGGTGCTCGTAGGGCCGCCCGCGGGCGGTTGGCGCGAGGTCGCGGCGCTGGTGCCCGGCGTCGGGCTGGTGGCGGTCAATCCGCCGCCGGAGGTGGTGGACGAGGAGGGGATCAGCGTGCTGCGCGGGGGCACTCTGGCGCTGAAGGCGAACTCGATGCGGGGAGTCGTGCTGGGAGCGCCGTTCGGGGCCAACCCCGCATGGGTGCGGGAGGCGGCGCGCACCGTGCTGCCGGGGCTTCGAGTGGTGGGCGAAGGCCCCGATCCCGCGCCGCGGGACGTGGATTTGATGGCGAGCGCGGGTGGGGTCTGGGTCGGAAGCCGCCGGCGCTGAGCGGCGCCGGCGCCTTCAGGAGGACGCCGGCTCGGCGTAGAGGGTCTCGATGGCGGTCTTGTGCCGCTCCTCCACGATCCGGCGCCGCACCTTGAGGGTTGGCGTCAGCTCGCCGCCCTCCACGCTGAAATCGTTCGGCAGCAGCAGGAACTTCTTCGGCATCTCGAACTGCGCGAGGTCGCGGAGCGTCTTCCGCACCTCGCGCTCGAGCTTGGTGTGGACTTCGGGGAGCCTGACGAGCAGTTCCATGTCGTCGGCCGGCAGGCCGTGGCGCGCGGCCCATGCCTTGAGCGGCCCGGCGTTCGGCACGACCAGCATGATCGGGAACGGCCGTCGGTCGCCCAGCATCACGGCGTTGCTCACGAACTTGCTGGATTTGGCCAGGTTCTCGATCGGCTGCGGTGCAATGTTCTTGCCGCCGGCCGTGACGATGAGGTCCTTCTTGCGGTCGGTGATGCTGAGATAGCCCTCGGCGTCGAGCAGCCCGATGTCGCCGGTATGGAACCAGCCGTCCTCGTCGAGCGCGGCGGCGGTGGCCTCGGGCTTCCCGAAATAGCCGCGCATGACGTTCGGGCCCCGGGTGACGATCTCGCCGTCCGGGGCGATCCGGATGTCGACACCGGGAATCGCCCGTCCGACGGTGCCCAGCCGGGTGTGCCCGAAGGTGTTCACCGCCATCACCGGCGAGGTCTCGGTCAGGCCGTACCCTTCGAGGATGGGCATGCCGGCCGCGAAGAAGAACCGCGCGATGTCGGGAGAGAGCGGGGCGCCGCCCGAGATGAAGAAGCGGATCCGGCCGCCGGTCCGGCCGCGCAGCTTCGAGAAGACCAGCCGGTCGGCCAGGCGCCGCTCGAGCGCCAGCCGCCCGGGCACGGGCTGGCCCGCGAGGATCCGGTCCACCCACGCCTCCCCCACCCGGCGGGCCCAGCCGAAGATGCGCCGGCGCGGCGCGGCGCTGCTCCGCACCGAGTCGAGCACCCGGGAGAAGATCTTCTCGTACAGCCGGGGCACGGACGCCATCATGGTCGGGCGGAGCTCCTGCATGTCGGCCGCGACGGTCTCGATGCTGCCCGCGTAGTTGATCACCACGCCGGCATGAAACATCGAGTAGTGGCCGAACATCCGCTCGAAGATGTGGGACAGCGGCAGGAACGAGAGGCACTCGTCGCCCGGGCCGAAGTCGAACAGCCCGACGCACGTGGTGACGTTCGAGGCGATGTTGCCGTGGGTCAGCATCACGCCCTTCGGGTCGCCCGTGGTGCCCGAGGTATAGATGATCGTCGCCAGATCGTCGGGGGACGCCCGAAGCGCATGGGCGCGCCAGTCGGGGTGGCGGGCGCGCGCCGACCGCCCGCAGGCCAGCAGCTCGTCGAACGGCAGGACGTCCGGCCCCCGCGCGTCGGCGTCGAGCGCGATGACGAGGCGGAGCGCGGGCAGGCGGTCGCGGATCGACCGCACCTTCTCGAGCTGCCCCATCGACGAGACCACGACGCCGACCGCGCCGGAGTCGCGGAGGATGTACTCCGCCTGGCGGGCGGGCAGGGTCGGATAGATCGGGACGTCGGTCGCGCGGGCCGCGAGGCAGGCGTAGTCGGTGATCGCCCACTCCGGCCGGTTCTCCGACAGGATGGCCAGGCGGTCGCCATCCTGAACGCCCAGCTCCCGGAGGCCGATGCTCGCGGCGTGCACCCGCTCGGCGAGGTCGGTATAGCCGAGCGGCGCCCATCGGCCGTCGCGCCGGATCCGCATGGCGACCGGGCGGGCGCCATGCCTCTCCACGGTCTCGAAGTAGAGCTCAGTCAGCGTGCGCGGCGTGACGTCCCCCTACGGCGCGGCGAACCGGATGATGAAGCGCTGGCCGGAGCCAGGTACCACCGCCCCCCGGGTCCGTTCGGCGCGCACGGTGACGATGGCGCTGTCGGGCGGGGTCGAGCCGGTCACCACGACGAGCGCCAGCGCGGCGTTGCCGTCCGCTCCGGTGGCCGCGGTGTCCGCGACGACGTTCCCCTGCAGCAGGACGGTCGGCGTCCCGGCCGCGGGGTCGGGTGAGGTGAGCGCGTAGATCACCCCGCGCCCGGGGAGCGGGCCGGCGACGAAGTTGTCGAGCCGGGCGGTGAGCGGTGGTGAGGAGGCGGCATCACTCGCGAGCGTGACGATCGAATCACTCGTGAGGATGAGCGTATCGGCGGGGTTGACCACCGTGAAGGTGATGAGGTCGGACGCGAGGGACCCGACGGAAGCCTGAACCCGCGCCGTGCCGACGCTCACTCCGGTCAGTATCCCGGTGGACGCGTCGATGCTGGCCGCGGGGTCGGCGGAGAGCCAGGTGACCGTCGTGGCCACGCTGTCCCCGTTCTTGTCGAGCGGCCGGGCCGAGAGCTGGATCGACTCGCCCACTTCGACCGTGTCGGGTCCCGAGAGGCGCACCTCGATGCCGACCACGCCGGCCTCGCCTTCGTCCAGGCCACTGCAGCCGAGCAGGGCGGCAGCGAACAGCAGGCCGAGCCGCCGTCTCACGTCGTCTCCGGGGCCGGACTGCCGGCGATCTCGCGCAACGCGCTTTCGGCGTGCCGGACCCACCGCTCCGCGTCGGGTCCCTTCGGCGGGCGGGCGAGAAACGCGCGCAAGTGCTCGGCGGCCTGATGCACGTCGCCCCGCTTGAGGAGCAGGAAGGCCACGCCGTAGTGCGCACCGACCAGCGCGTCGTCGAGCTCCAAGGCCCGCTTGTAGTGGCGGATGGCCTCTTCGGGCTGACCGGTCTTGGTGAATGCGATCGCCATGTTGAGCAGGATCCGGGAGTCGGTGGGGTTGTCCCGGAACGCGAGCCGATAGGACGTCAGCGCCGCCTCGAAGTCGCCCTGACGCTCCAGGGCCAGCCCTTCGTTCAGGTAGTCGAGCCGCTGCGGGCGCAGGCTCTCGCGTGGCTCCTTGCCGAACAGGCGGTTCCAGAAGCTCATTAGGGAGGGGAGCTCTCCGAGCAAAGTCGAATGGGCGCAACGTCTTGGATTGTCGGAAAATAGTTTGGGGGGGAGGGGAGGGCAAATGCGCGTATTCCCGGTTGCCCTCCCTCCCATCCGGGGGTACGTTGCCCACATCGCCACGGAGGGGTCGATGCGTCGGACGCCTGCACCGGGACCACGGGGAGTACTGGAGGTCGACTGGCCGTTCTTCGGCGAGATCTGCCGCGCGCTCGCGCTGCGGGTCGCCCGGGACTACCAGCCGGAGATCGTGCTCGGCGTCGCCAAGGCCGGCGTCATTCCCGGTGTGGTGGTGGCCTCGATCCTCCAGAGCGAGTTCAGCTCGATGACGGTCACCCGGATGAAGGATGGCGCCGCCCCGGTACTGGTCACCGGTCCCCCGCCCACAATCCGGGGACGGCGCGTGCTGGTGGTGGATGAGACCTGCGACACCGGCAGCACCATGAAGCTCGCGCTGAACGAGGTCCGGGCGCTGCAGCCCGCGGAGGTCCGGACCGCCGTCTCGTTCAAGACGGGCGACTACGCCCCCGACTATCACGCCTTCGAGACCGAGAGCTTCATCGTCCTGCCCTGGGACCGCGAGATCATCCAGGGCGGCGAGCTGGTGGTCCGGCCGGAGTACGCCTCACGCCTCTGAGCAGGGCCTTGCAACCCTGGCCACGCTCGGGCTGTCCAACGGGGGTCCTCTCATCGGAGCGCCCCTGATGCCGCGGTTTCCTATCCGTCTGCTTGCCCTGCTCGGCCTCCCCGCCGCGTTGCATGCCCAACAGCAGCCCGAACGCTATACCCTGGACGACGATGCCGTCGCCATCTACAACCTCGTGGGCACCGTCCGGGTCGAGGCGGGCGACGGCGCGGTGGGCGTCCAGGTGGCGCGCGCCGGCACCGACGCGGCCCGCCTCCGCATCGCGCAGGGCGAGATCGATGGCCGCATGACCTTGCGCGTGATCTATCCCGAGGATCGCATCAGCACCGGCAGCGTGAGCCGCGGCAGCTCGTCGACCCTGCGGGTGCGGGAGGACGGCACCTTCGGCGACCCGGGGGACTGGCGCGAGCGCGGCCGCCGCGGGCGCCACGGCGACTGGGACGAGGGCCGGAAGGTCACCATCGCGAGCGGGCAGGGACTGGACGCTCGGGCCGACCTGGTGGTGCGGGTGCCGCGAGGGCGCCGGGTCGCCGTCTATCTCGCGGTCGGATCCGTCACGGTCACCAACGTCGAGGGCGATCTCACGCTTGACACCCACGAAGCCGAGGTCACGGCGAACGGGGTCAAGGGCTCGCTCACGATCGACGTGGGGTCGGGATCAGTGCGGGCGACGCAGATCGACGGAGACCTGAGCATCGACACCGGCTCCGGTGGCGTCGAGGTCTCGCGGGTGCACGGCACGTCGCTCTCCATCGACACCGGCTCGGGCGACGTGACCGGCAGCGACCTGGACGCCGCCGAGCTCTCGGTTGACACGGGGTCGGGGGAGATCCGGTTGGCAGGTGTGGTGTCGCCCGATCTCTCGCTGGAAACCGGCAGCGGGGGTGTCACCGCGGAGCTCCGGCGAGACGTGACGTCACTGCGGGTGGAGACCGGGTCCGGCGACATCGCGATCCGCGCGCCGGCATCGCTGGGGGCGGAGGTCGAGATCGAGACCTCGAGCGGCGACATCGAGTCGGACTTCCCGCTGCAGGTCACCCGGCATGGCCGGGATCACATGGTGGGAACGATCGGCGACGGCAAGGGGACGATCGCGATCGAGACCGGCTCGGGCGGGATCAGGCTGCTGAAGGGCTCGAACTGACGCCCAGGGCGTCGGCATAGCTTGCCCCCTGGGCCATCCGGTCGTACAGCGCGCTCAGCGTCTCGGGGGCGCCCGCGAGGAAACGACAGCGGGCGTCACCCCGGGACCGGCACTCCACCTCCATCACCGCCACCAGGCCGTCGGAGAGCCGCCCGAAGAAGTCCGCCAACAGGCCGCAGGTGAGATGGCAGGATGGAAACTCGCCACGACCCTCGTCCGAGGCCTCGGCCCACTCCGTGGAATCGAGTGCGAGCACCGCGCCGCCCAGCGCCTGGACGCTCAGCGCCCCCCACCCCTGCTCGGCGAAGAACTGCGACAGCGCCTCGTCCAGGAACTTCGCGTCGAGGTCGGCCGGGCGCTCGACGCCGCGCGTCGCCAGCAGCCACTCGGTGAACTCGCCGTACAGCTCCTCGCCACCCGCAAAGCCCGCCTCCTGGAGATAGCTCGCCGCCTGCAGACCGGTGTCGCGCTCGAGCGCGGCGCGGAGCTGGTGGATGACCTTGCGCCCGAGGCGGAGGCCGGGGCGCGGCGAAGGCGAGGACTGAGCGCTCATGGAGTGACCGTCGGAAGTGGAAGTGCTCGAAGTTAGGCCGTGCGGCCGACGCGACGCAAGAGTTCCGCCTCGTCGATGACCTCGATGCCGAGCGCCTTGGCCTTGTCGAGCTTGCCACCGGCGTCGTCGCCGGCCACGACCGCGTCGGTCTTCTTGCTGACGCTCCCGGCGACCCGCCCGCCTGCCCCCTCGATGAGCTCCGTGGCCTGGCCCCGTGACAGCGTGGGCAGCGTGCCCGTGAGCACGTACGTCTTCCCGAGCAGTGCGCCATCCGCCGAGGCGGCTCTCGGCTCGCTGAACTCGAGCCCGCTTGCCTTCAGCCGCCGGATCAGCTTCACGTTGCGCGGCTCGGCGAAGAAGGCGACCACCGCCTCCGCGATGGCGCTCCCCACGCCCGGCACGTCGTTGATCTGCTCCTGCGTGGCCTCCATCAGCGCGGCCATCGTCCCGAACCGGCGCGCAAGGAGCTGTGCGACGGTCTTGCCCACGTGCCGGATCCCCAGTCCGAACAGCAGCGAAGAGAGCGGGCGCTCCTTCGACGCCGCGATGGCGGCCACGAGCTGCTGCGCCGACTGCTCCGCGAAGCGCTCGAGCTCGACCAGCCGCTCGGCGGTGAGCTCGTACAGGTCGGCCACGTCTGTGATGTAGTGCTGGTCGAGCAGCTGCCGCACGCGCTCGTACCCGAGCCCGCGAATGTCCATCGCATCGCGGGAGGCGAAGTGGACGATGCCTTCCAGGATCCGTCCGGGGCAGGAGACGTTGGGGCAGTAGCGCATCGCCTCGTCCGCCGGCCGCTCCACCGGCGTGCCGCAGGCCGGACACCTGGTGGGCATTCGGAACGGGGCGCCGCGGGTGGCGGGATCGACGTCTTCCAGCACGGGTCGCACCACCTGGGGAATCACCTCGCCCGCCCGGATCACCTCGACCTGGTCGCCCTCCCGGATGTCCTTCTGCGCGATCAAGTCCTCGTTGTGCAGAGTCGCCGCGCTCACCGTCACGCCCGAGATCTCGACCGGCGTAAGCACGGCGTACGGATTCAGCGCGCCGGTGCGGCCGACGTTGATGAGGATCTTCTCGAGGCGGGTGATCGCCACCTCGGGCGCGAACTTCCGGGCGATTGCCCAGCGCGGCTCCCGGCCGCCCACGACGCCGAGCTCGCCGTGCAGATCGAGGCGGTCCACCTTGATCACGACGCCGTCGGCCTGGAACGGCAGCTTCGGGATCAGCTCCTCCAGGCCGGTCACGGCCGCCTGCACCTCGTCCAGCGAGCCGAATCGCGCCCGGTGGGGCTCGACCTGGAAGCCCCAGGCGACCAGCCGGTCGAGCAGCTCCCAGTGGCTGCGCACCCCCAGCCGCCCCTCGACCGGCTCCACGGCAAAGGCGAACATGCGGAGCCGACGCCGGCGCGTGAGGTTGGGATCGAGCTGGCGGAGCCCACCGGCGGCGGCGTTGCGCGGATTGGCGAAGAGCGGCTCACCCTCCCGCTCGCGGGCCTGGTTGACCTTGGTGAAGCCGGCGTAGGGCAGGTAGACCTCGCCCCGCACCTCCATGACGGCGGGCCAGTCCTTGCCCTTGAGCGCGAGCGGCACGTCGGCGATGGTGCGGAGGTTGGGGGTGATATCCTCGCCGATGATGCCGTTGCCACGCGTGGCCCCCACGGTGAACGCGCCGTGCTCGTAGGTGAGCGTCACGGCGGCGCCGTCGATCTTGATCTCGGCGGTATAGCCGGCGGTGCGGACCTCCGGGAGGATGCGGGCGTTCCGCTCCTCCCACGCCGCCAGCTCCTCCGGTGAGAAGGCGTTGGCCAGCGAGATCATCGGGCGGCGGTGGGTGACCTTGGCGAGTGCGCTCGAGAGCGGCGCGCCGACGCGCTGGGTGGGGCTGTCGGGGGAGCGCAGCTCCGGGTGCTCGGCCTCGAGCGCCTGGAGCTCGCGAAACAGCGTGTCGTATTCGGCGTCCGAGATCTCGGGCGCGTCGAGCACGTAGTAGGCGTGATTGGCCCGGTCGATCTGCTCGCGCAGCCTGGCGACCCGATCGGCTGCGCGGCTGGTCACCGCGCGGTGGACTCCTGGCTCAGGACCGCCCGCGCCACACCCACCAGCCGCTCGATCTCGGCGGTCGTGCCGTCGGCCAGGCCGTCGTCGTCGTCGGCCGGCGGCGGATAGTCCGCCAGCAGGCGCCGCATGAAGCCGATCAGCGCGGCCTGCTCGTGCTCGCGACGACGGGCGCCTTCGTCTTCGCCCTTCCGCTGGCGGAGCCGCTCGAAGCGGTGCGCGTTCCGGAGCGCCTTGGCGGTGAGGTTGGCCACGACCTGGCAGAACTGGAGATCGGCAGCGGAAAAGCTGGGGCCGTCGCGGAAGGTACGCAGGAAGATCGCGCCGATGGCCGCCCCCCGCCACGAGATCGGAATGACGGTGATGGTCTTGACCTTCCGCGCGGCCAGGGCCCAGCGCGCCGGGCCCAGCTGCGGATCGGTGGCCGCGTCGGCGATGAAGACGGTTTCGCCGGTCTGCAGGGCGCGGCGGAGCTCGGGGTAGCGGTCGAGATCCACCACGTAGTTCCGGATGCCGGGGTCCTCGTAGCTGGCCACCAGCCGGACGCTGCCGCCGCCGCGCTCCGCGAGGAAGATCGAGCAGCGGTCGAGCCCGAACGTCTCCCCCAGGCGGAGTGCCACGGACTGCACGACCTCGGCGAAGTGGAGCGAGCCGCCGACATCCTGCAGGATCTCGATGACCGCCAAGAGATGCTTCCGTTCCTGCTCCAGCGCGGTGAGTCGCGCCTGCAGCCGTTCGACTTCGTCGATCGCCATGGCAGCCGAGGTCATGGTGCGTCCTGGTCGAGGGGGCCGGCGGCGGACCGCCCGGAGGGGGGGCCGCCTGCACCAGTATAAGGCAGCCGCCCCGGCCCGAAAACTCATGAAGGAATGTGCAGCCGATCTGTCAAAAGTCTATGGTGTCACAATGGTTGACGCATCCCCGGATAGCGGTAGGTTGCAGGGAAGCCCCGGGCGGGCCGGGCGAAACGGAGGAATCGATGGCCGAGGATGAAAGCATGGGCAACGGAGCGACCGATCGCGTGCGGGAGGGGGGACGGGGGCTGGGCGGCTTCGCCGCCGGGGTGGTCTTCGGGGCGCTGATCGGCGCCGGAATCGCCTTGATGTTCGCTCCCGAGAGCGGGCAGAAGACCCGGCGCCGCCTGCGGCGGCGGCTGGAGCGGTTGCGCGAGGAGACCGCCGAAGGGCTCGAGCGGGCCGGCGCCTCTACCCGGAAGGACCTGGCGCGCCGGCGGAAGCGGCTCGAGGCGGGTCTGGAGCGCGCCGTCGATCGGGCCCGCGACGCTCTGTGAGTCATTTCTTGTCGGCGATCTGCGCCGCCAGCGCCTCGGCCTGGCGGCGGTAGACGCTGTCCATGATTTCGCGGTCCGGCAGCGCCGCCAGCTGCGTCAGCTCCGACCGCGCATCGTCGTACCGCTTGCGGTCGACGTAGATCTCCGCCAGCTCCAGCCGGTGATAGAGGCGACCCGGATCGAGCGCCACCGCGCGCTCCATGTTCGACACCGCCTCCTCCCACGACGCCTCGCGGAAGACCCCGGCCCCCAGCAGGTTCTTGGCGAAGAACCGGCTGAGGCCCGAGAGCCGCATGATCTCCGCGTTCCACCGGCCGAGGATGTGATAGGCGCCGTCGTGACGCGGGTCGAGCTCGAGGGTGCGCTGGGCCTCGTCCCGGATGATTCGGGCGCGGCGGATTCGCTCCTTCTTCCCCATCGTGAGCGATGCCCGTCCGACCGCCGCGGCGAGCGCGAAATGACCTTCGGCCCCGTTCGAGTCCGCGGCCACCGCCCGGCGCGCCAGGCGCTCGGCGTCGGCGTACAGCGAATCGCGCTCGGGGCTCTTCACGCTGTCCGGGATCTGCTCGCCCTCGTCGAGCAGGGCGATCGCCGCCCGCCAGTTCGCCTCGTAGCCGGCGGAGTCGAGGGCGAGCGCCGCCTCGTAGTGGGCAAGCGCCGTGTGGAGGTCGTGGACCTGCATGGCCGCGGAGCCGAGGGCGACGTGATCAGCCGACGCCTGGGCGGGCAGGCCCACCGGGGCGCACGGCAGCAGCAGCAGAGCGGCGAGCACGATCCAGGCTATCGGCAGAGGACGGTCCCGGTGACAGGTGATATCGAATGGTGATTCCGGAGCTCATCGAGCACAAGCGGGACGGGCGGCCGCTCAGCGGAGAGCAGTGGCGCGGGCTGGTGCGGGCCTACACCGGCGGCGAGGTGCCCGACTACCAGATGTCCGCCCTGCTCATGGCCATCTTCTTCCGCGGCCTCGAGGCCGGCGAGCTGGCGGCCCTGACGGACGCGATGATCGACTCGGGCGACCGGCTCCGCTTCGACGGCTACCAGATTCCCGTGGCCGACAAGCACTCGACCGGCGGCGTCGGGGACAAGGTGTCCCTGCTGCTCGCGCCGATGGTGGCAAGCTGCGGGGTCGCGGTGCCCATGATGTCGGGACGCGGCCTGGGCCACACCGGGGGCACGCTCGACAAGCTGGAGTCCATTCCCGGCTTCCGCACCAACCTCTCGCTCCAGGAAGCCCGGGCCCAGGTGGACCGGATCGGCTGCGCGATGCTGGGGCAGACCCCGGAGATCGCGCCGGCCGACAAGCGCCTCTACGCCCTTCGCGACGTGACCGCCACGGTCGAGTCCATCTCCCTCATCGCCGCCAGCATCATGTCGAAGAAGCTCGCCGAGGGGCTGACCGGCCTGGTGCTGGACGTGAAGACCGGCAGCGGCGCGTTCCTCACCGACCGCGAGCGCGCCGTCGAGCTGGCCCGCACCATGATCGGCCTGGGCGAGGCCCGAGGCTGCCCCACCGTCGCGCTCCTCACCGCGATGGACCGGCCGCTCGGCCGCGCGTGCGGAAACGCGCTCGAGGTCGAGGAGGCCATCGAGGGCCTGCGGGGCAGCGGACCTGCCGACCTGATGGAGGTCACCTACGCCCTCGCCGCGGAGATGCTGGTGCTGGTGCGGGCGGCGCCCGACATCGCGGACGCGCGCCGACGGCTGGAGACGTCGGTCGCGTCGGGCCGCGCACTGGAGACCCTCGGCCGGATCATCGAGGCGCAGGGGGGCAACCCCAAGGTCATCGACGACCCCGGCGTGCTGCCGCAGGCCGAGGCAGTCGAAGTCTACCGCGCCGACCGGGCCGGCATCGTGTCGGCCGTCGAGCCCCGCCGGCTCGGCCGGGCCATCATCGAGCTGGGCGGCGGGCGCACCAAGGTCGATGACGCCGTCGACCCGACCGTCGGCTTCGTGATCACGGTCAAGCCCGGCGACCCCGTGCGCGCGGGCGAGCCGATCGCGTCGGTCTTCGCGCGCGACGAGGCCGGGATCGCGGTGGGGATGCAGGCGCTGGGAGAGGCGGTGACGGTGGGCGAGACCGGGCGGCTTACGCCCCTCGTGTCGCACCGGATCACCGCACGAGGAGTGGAAGTCCTGGCGGACGGCAGCTGACGTGCCGCTGGTGACCGGGCCGGTGGGCACGCTGCTCGTCGCCGGCGCCGCATTCGCGGCGCTCGTGGTGTGGCTTCTCCGGCGGCCCCGGCACCCGGGGCCACGTCTGGTCGGGGACGACGGCATCGACCGCGACGAGCTGGAGGCCGCGGAGCGGGAGGTGAGAGAGCTGGACAGCGGCCGGCTGCCCGAGGACGGCTTCGAAGGAGACGACTGGGGCCCCGGGGCGGCGCGGCCGCGGCCGCCGGTGAGGCTCTAGCCCAGCTCTAGATCCGCGCCGGCGTGGCTGCTCCGGGAGCGACTGCATCCGGGCGCCCCGCGTCGGGCTTGAGACGCGGCTCCGCGCCGAGCCAGTACAGCCCGTTGGCCATGATGCAGAAACCCGTCACCGCAAACCACACCATCGCGACGCCGACGAACCCGGTGAACAGCAGCCACCAGGGGCTCACCACGAGGGTGAGCACGGACGCGATCGAGATGTTGATTCCCACCGCCAGATAGATCCGCCGCTCGAGGTACCACGCGTCCGTCTGCATGCGGTACGGCTTGCCCGGCTCGAGCTCGCCGGCGCCGAGCATGGGCGTGAAGCCGAACAGGCGCAGCACGTTTCCCACCACGCAGAATCCGGTCAGCGCCACGGTGATGGAGGATAGGCCCGTCGCGATGATGAGGAGCGCCCAGAGCGGCTGGGCCGTCGCGGCCAGCACCGTGCCCGTGAGGAGCACGAGCCCCGCGATGAGCCACACCGTGCGCTCGATGTACCACCGGTGGGTGGGGACGATGTAGACGCCGGATCGGAGGGTCATAGAGGCACCGTTGCGTGGGGGGTCGGCCTGCCTCCTAGAATACCGCTCGCCATCAGCCGCCGCCAGAACCGCTGGCGGGGGTCGAGCGCCGCCGGGCGCGCAGGAGCCGCTCCAGTCTGAGATGTTCTTCACGTTCGCGCTCATCCAGCGTGCGGCGCACGCTCGTGAGGTCGCTCCGCAGCGAAGGCTGGAGCCGGCGCTCGAGGGTATTCACCTGCCGCGAGGTGCGGGCCAGGGCGTCGCCGAGCCGGCGGAGCAGCGACTCGCGACTGGCCGCCCCCAGCAGCAGCTCGGCCAACTCCTCGAACTCGGTGACCGCTTCCGCCGCCGCGCCGGACGCACTCGCGGGCGGCACGCCGCGGGCCTGTGGCGTGCGGGGGATCGGCGGCCGCCGGAGAATTTCGGCGACGGCGATGCCCCAGACCTGACCGGCCCGGAGCTCCACGCGAAGGTCTCGGCCGGGCCAGCCCAGAGCCCGGAGCCCATCCGAGCCCTCGGAGGCCAGCGCCCGCAGCAGGGCGGGGTACGCGCGTGCCGCGCGGTCGCCGATCGAGACCCTGGCCGATGCGGCCGGGCGCGCGAGGCGGAAGAGCTCCGCGACGAGCGCCTCGCGCTTGCGGCGCAGGAGCGTGGTGCCTTTCCCGACCCGCGCAAGGCGGCGCTGCAGCACGAGCAGGTTCTGGCGCGTCGGCGCGGGCCGTCGACCGGTGCTCATGCGGACCCCTTCATCGCCGCGATGTGGCTGGCCCAGGTGGTGTCGCCGATGCGGAGGAGATCGTCCCGAGGCAGCGCATCGAGGAGCCGCCAGCCCGCGGCCACGGTGTCTCCGATCGTGCGCCGCCGGTCCTGCCCCACGAACTCCCGCTCGAACTGGTCGGCGAAGGCCATGGCGCGGCGATCGGACTGGCTGAGTCCCGCTTCCCCGACCACCGCGGCCATCAGACGGGCCTCGCGGCCCTGGGTGTCACTCGCATAGAGCTGATTGGCCCACTCCCGATGCTCGGGCACGGTGCGGCCGGGGCCGACGCCGGCGTTCATCAGCCGCGACAGCGAGGGCAGGACGTCGATCGGCGGGTTGACGCCGCGGCGGTGGAGCTCTCGGCCCAGGACGATCTGGCCCTCCGTGATGTACCCGGTCAGGTCGGGGATCGGGTGGGTGATGTCGTCGTCGGGCATCGTGAGGATCGGGATCTGCGTGACGGACCCGTC
>DASSYY010000268.1:0-6220 GCA_035703025.1 Gemmatimonadales bacterium
TCACTCGCGGGCGCGGACCCGCGAGCGCGGCGAGGTGACGGCCACCATTACCGAGCGGATCGGGGCCGTGCGGCTCATCCGGGCCTACGGCGAGGAAGCGCGCGAGAGCGCCCGGTTCGCCTCCCAGGCCACCCGCTACCGCAAACAGGTGATCCGGACCCAGCGCTTCTCCTCGCTCACCAGTCCGCTGACCGAGGTGTTCTCCGGATTCCTGGTGATCCTGATCATCTGGGCCGGCACCCGGCCCGCGCTCATCGGGCTCACCGCGCCGCTCGCACCCGAGGCGATCATCGTGTTCCTGATGGCCGCGCTCAAGCTCACCTCGCCCCTCAAGACCATCAGCTCCTACCCGGCGGTGATGGCGGTGACGCTGGCGAGCGCCGAGCGGGTGTTCGAGATCCTCGACGAGCCCAGCGCCGAGATCGACCGGCCGGGAGAGGGCCCCGCGCGGTTCGAGCGCGACATCGTCTTCGATCAGGTCAGCTTCCGCTACGGGCAGGGCGACCCGGTGCTGAGCGACGTCTCGTTCGTGCTGCCCAAGGGTCGGGTGGTGGCGCTGGTCGGGCCGTCCGGAGCCGGGAAGACCACCCTGGCCGACCTGCTGCCCCGGTTCCACGATCCGACCGGCGGGCAGATCCTGATGGACGGGGTCCCGCTCACGCGGCTCACCCGCCGCACGCTCCGCGCGCTGCTGGGCGTGGTGAGCCAGGATACCGTGCTGCTCAACGACACGGTGCACGCCAACATCGCGTACGGGTCGCCCGGCGCCACGCGGGCGCAGGTCGAGGCCGCCGCCCAGGCCGCCAACGCCGACCTGTTCATCGCCCAGCTGCCACTGGGCTACGAGACGCTGCTCGGGGAGCGCGGCACCCGCCTCTCCGGCGGGCAGCGGCAGCGGATCGCCATCGCGCGGGCGCTGCTCCGCGACCCGCCGATTCTCATCCTCGACGAGGCCACCAGCGCGCTCGACACCGAGTCGGAGCGGCTGGTCCAGCAGGCGATCGACCGCCTCATGGCGGAGCGGACGGTGCTCGTCATCGCCCACCGGCTCGCGACCGTCCGCGACGCGGACGAGATCGTGGTGCTGGACGCCGGCCGGGTGGTCGAGCGCGGCACCCACGACCAGTTGTTCCGGGCCGGCGGCCTCTACCGCCGGCTCTACGACCTGCAGTTCCGCGACCAGGAGCCCGCGCTCGCCACCCGAGTGTAGTGGCGGGTTGTCATCACGAATCGTTCGGCTAGTTTCGTTTCCGTGGCCGCCCATCCTCCCGAGACCCGCGTCCTTCTCGTCGGCGCGTTCGACGACGCCCTGCACGCGCACGCAGCGCTCCGCCGTCGCGCGCTCGAGCGGCTGGGCTGTCGCGTCACGACACTCAACCTGATCGGCACCGGCGGCTGGTTGAGCCGGCTCCGCCGCGTCGGCCTGCACGACCGTCTCGCGCGCGCGATCGCCGGCGCCACTCCCGCGCTGGTGCTGGTGCTCGAGGGTACCCAGGTGGACGCCGCCATGGTGGCGTCGCTCCGGCAGGGCGGGCCGGTCTGGGTGAACTGGTTCTGCGACGGCCGCCGAACCGTCGACGAGATCCAGCCGTTCGCCGCGGCCTACGATGCGATCTTCATCGCCGACGGGGCCACCGTGGCGGCCCTCGACGTGCCGGGGAACTCGCCGGTGCACTACCTGCCGGCCGCCTGCGACCCGTCCATCCACCGGCCCATGCGCGCGCGCGATCGGTTCCGCGCCAACGTGGTGTTCGCCGGCACGGCAACGCCGCACCGCGAGCGGCAGCTCTCGGAGCTGGTGGAGTTCGGGGTGGCGGTCTGGGGGCCGGGCTGGCGGCGGACCAAGCTGCGCGACTACTGCCGGGGCGAGCTCCTGAGCCACGAGGACTACATCCGGGCCTACGCCGGGGCGTCGGTCGCGATCAACCTCGCCTGGAACGGCGGCGGCGAAACCGGCGCCGAGCCCGGCGCGAGCCGGCGGCTGTTCGAGCTGGCCGCCATCGGCGTCCCCCAGGTTGTCGAGGAGCATCCGGACATCCACCGGCACTTCCGGGAGGGCTCGGAGATCCTGGTGGCCCGGAGCCCGAGCGAGCTCCGGGCGCTCACCTCCGAGGCGCTGCACGATCGGGCCTGGGCCGAGCAGGTGGCGTCCGGGGCCCGCCAGCGCGCGCTCGCCGAGCACACCTACATGCACCGCCTGGCGTCACTCCTCCGGGCGTCGGTGGGTCCCGCTCCGGTGCTGGCCGCGGGCTGAAGGCGTTCGTTGAGGGTGACTCGCGGGTCTACCCCAGCTCGACTCCCCGACCCGCCGGCAGCGTCCCCGTCGCCAAATAGGCCCTGAACATCCGGACGTACTCCGCCGCCATCACGTGATGCGTGAAGTACCGCTCCACGTGTGCGCGGCACGTCTCGGGGTCCACCGCGTCGAGCGCCGGCCGGCGCGCCACCAGCTCGTCGACGGAATCGCCCAGCGCCCCGACCTCGGGAGACACGATCTCCGGGAGGGCCCCCCGGCGCGTCCCCAGCACGGGCGTGCCGCTCGCCAGGGCCTCGATGAGCGTCAGCCCGAACGGCTCGTCCCAGAGCGCCGGCATCCAGAGACAGCGGGCCTCGGCCAGGAGGCCGGCCTTCCGGTCGCCGCCGACGCGCCCCACGTAGCGAATGCCTCGGCGGAAGGACGGCCGCCACCCGCCCGCGAGCAGCAGCCGGTGGCCCGACCGCCGGGCGCCCTCGATCGCCCAGGTGTACCCCTTGGCGCGGTGCAGCCGGCCGAGGAAGAGATCGTAGTCGCCCTTTCGACGGCTGAACCTGATGTCGGCCAGATCGATCCCATTGTAGACGAACGCGGTCGCGCCATGGCGGGCGGCATGGTCGCGGCTCAGGTAGAGCGCGTTGGGTGGCGAGACCAGGCCGGGTTTGCGATTCCCGTGCAGGCTCCGGATCCAGGGGACATCGGGCGGGGCGACCGGCGCGAACGCGACCAGGAGGTCGATCCCGGGCACCAGCAATGGACGGAGGTCGAATCCCGGCGCGCGGGCACGCGCCAGGTCGATCGGCACCAGGGTCGCCTCCGGTACGCTCGAGCCCGCGCCCGCGAGCAGCGTCACCCGGTGGCCGGCGGCCGCAAGGCCGCGCGCGAGGTAGACCACGATGCGCTGGGTGCCGCCGTACTGCTCCACCGGCACGCGGTCCCAGATGTACAGCGCGATGTGCATAGGGCTACCAATTTACCGCCTGTCCCGAACATCTTCCGCGCCGATGCCTCTCCGCGTGCTCCAGGTGCTGCACCAGGGCGGGGGCGCCGGCTCCGTCACGTCGACGCTCCATCTCTCGCTCGGCCTCGCGCGCGCGGGGGCGGTGGTCCGCTTCGTCTGCCCGCCGGACTCCGAGGTCGAGGCGCTCGCCCGGGCGGGCGGCCTCGAGGTGCGGCCGCTGGCGCTCCGGCCGGGTGCCCGCCGGGCCAACGCGGCCTCGCTCGCGGCCCTGCTCGAGCGGCATCCGGTGGAGTTGGTGAACTCGCAGAGCGCGCGCGACCGCGAAGCGCTCACCTGGCTCGCGCTCCTTGGCCGGCTCCGGGTGCCGCTGGTGGTGACCCGCCGCCAGATGCCCAGGACGTTCTACCTGGAGAACTGGCTCACGGGCCGGGCGGCGGCGCGGGTGATCGCCGTGAGCCGCCCCGTCGCCGCCGCGCTGCGGCGAAAAGGCACGCCCGCCTCGAAGCTGGTGGTGATCCCGAACGGGCTGGTGACCGACCGGGTGGACCGACCCGTGAGCGCGGAGGAGCTGCGGGCGTGGCGCGAGCGCATCGGATGGACGCCCGCGCAGCGCAACGTCGGCATCGTGGCGCGGGCGAAGGACCAGCGCGTGGTGCTGGAGGCCCTGCCGCGGGTCCGGACCCCGCTGCGGCTGGTGCTGGCGGGCGTTGACCCGGCCGGCCCGCTCGGCGAGGCGGTGCGCGAGGTCCGGTTGCCCCACGCCGCCGTGTGCCTTCCGTTCACCGACGACATCCGGCCGCTGTACGATCTGCTCGATCTCGTGCTGCTGCCGTCGCGGATCGAGGGCTTTTCGCAGTCCCTGCTCGAGGCGATGGCGCTGGGCAAGCCGGTGATCGCCTCCGCCGCCGGTGGGAACCTCGACCTCGTCGCGTCGGGCGGCGACGGCCTGCTGGTTCCGCCGCTCGATCCGGCCGCCTGGGCCGCGGCGATCGACCGCATCCTGGGCGATGCGGCGCTCGCCCAGCGGTTCGGGGCGGCGGCTCGCCACACCGCCCGGGACACCTTTCCCCTCGAGCGCACGGTGAGCGAGACCTTGGAGCTCTACCGGAGCATTCTGGGGACCGGCGCGCTTGCCCCGCCGCCGCGCTCGGGATGAGATTCTCCCGCCTACCGGGAACGGAGCGGCGCGTGGTCAAGGTGTCGGGGTTCACCATCGTCAGGAACGCGATCAAGCTCGACTTTCCGGTCGAGGCCAGCATCCGGTCGCTCCTGCCGGTGTGCGACGAGGTCGTGGTCAACGTCGGGCGCTCGGAGGATGACACGCTCGAGCTGGTCCGCTCGATCGGCGATCCCCGGATCCGGATCGTGGAGACCGAGTGGGACATGACCCGGCGCAACACCGTGCTGGGTCACGAGACCCTGCGCGCCATGCGCGAGTGCCGGCATTCCTGGGGGATCTACATCCAGGCCGACGAGGTGCTGCACGAGCGCGGGGCCGAGGAGCTGGCCGCGGCGATCCAGCGGCACGACGGGGACCCGCGGGTGGAAGGACTGCTGGTGCGGTACCTCCACTTCTACGGCGGCTTCGACACCGTCGCCACGCACCGGCGGTGGTACCGGCGCGAGGTGCGCGCCGTCCGGCTCGATCCGGCGCTCGACATCCGGCCCTATCAGGGCGCGCAGGGATTCCGGGTGGGGCCCGAGCACCGGAAGATCCGTGCCCGGCTGACCGACGCGGAGATGTTCCACTACGGCTGGGCCCGGCCGGCGGCGGCGCTCCGCGAAAAGCGCGAGCTCGGGCGGACGATGTATCCCTGGCGCGATGCCGACGAGCGAAAGCCGCTGCTCGCCTGGGTGCCCGGGATCCGCCCGTTCCGCGGACGACATCCCGCCGTGGCCCAGGCCTGGATCGAGCCGCGCCGGATCGATCCCAACCGGGTCATCGCTCCCCGACAGTTCCGGTGGCGGTTTCTGCGCTACTATGTCTCAGGGGCGATCGAGCGGCTGACCGGCATCCGGGTGTTCGAGTTCCGGAACTACACGCTCGTCTGACCCGGGCCGGTCGAGCTCGTAGGCCCGGCCCGCCAGCAGCAGCTCGAGCCGTCGTGCGTAGGTGTGGTGCTTCAGTGCGTGCGCCCGGCCCGCCGCCGCGATCGCCACCCGCTCCTCGGGCCGCGCCAGGTAGTGTCGGACCTGCGCCGCCGCCTCCCCGGGCGAGTCGTACCACGCGCAGTGCCGGCCGCCGGCCGCGAAGCGCTCGATGTCCGGTACCCGCTGGCCCAGGTAGAAGCCGCTGCAGCCGAGGACCTTCCACATCCGGTTCGAGGCCGACGCCCGCGCGCCGTCCTGCTCCGGATGAGCGTTGGCTCCGAGCGAGATCGCCGCGCCCCGGATGACCTCGGCGAGCCGCCGGCCGTGCACCGCGCCCCCGGTCACCGGCAGGTCCCGCGGCGCGTCCTCCCACGAGGGACCCCGGATCTGGAGCCTGCCGGCGGCGGCGACCGCGCGCAGCACCGCGTAGCGATGAGGGTACTGGCCCGAGCCCACGAAGCTCACGTCGCACTCGTCGCCGGGTGGGCAGGATGCGGCGGGCACGTCGCGGTCGGGATCCACGCCCTGGGGCAGGAACTGTACGCTGGGGATCCCCGCGGCCCGGAACGTCTCCACCTCGGACAGGCTCGAGACGTACATCCGCTCGGCCAGCCGGGCGAGGGCGAGCACCGCCGGCTTCGGCTGGAGGTCGAAATACCAGAAGGCGCGCGCGCGGCCGCGAAGCAGCGCGCGAAGGGTCGGCTCGCCGAGCAGAATGGCGTGCCGGGTCAGCAGCACGAAGTCCGGCGCGAACGCGTCGGTAGCGAGACGCACCCCCCGCCCCGCCAGCGGCCCGGCGTAGCGCGACCACCCCACCACGTTCACCAGGCGGGATGCATGCCCCAGCGCGCGCGCGGCGCGAACGATCGAGGCTTCGGTCTTGTGCCCTCCCCCCGCTCCAAGTACGGCCACTC
>DASSYY010000304.1:0-7666 GCA_035703025.1 Gemmatimonadales bacterium
CCGTCCGGGTGGTGGTGGACTGCGGCAACGGGGCGGGGAGCCTCGTCGCCGTGTC
Organism: Gemmatimonadales bacterium; assembly: GCA_035703025.1. Lineage (GTDB taxonomy): Bacteria > Gemmatimonadota > Gemmatimonadetes > Gemmatimonadales > GWC2-71-9 > CAVVWJ01. The sequence continues at coordinate 56 of DASSYY010000304.1, forward strand.
CACGCTCGAGGGGCTGGGCGCCGAGGTGATCCCCCTCTTCTGCGAGTCCGACGGCACGTTCCCCAACCACCATCCCGATCCGACCGTGCCCGAGAATCTTCGGGATCTCCAGGCCGAAGTGCGCCGCACGGGAGCGGAGCTGGGACTGGCCTTCGACGGCGATGCCGACCGGATCGGCGCCGTCGACGAGACCGGCGAGATCATCTACGGCGACCAGCTGCTCGTCGTTCTCGGTCGCGACGCGGTTCGCCGCTTCGGGCCCGGCACACCGGTCATCTTCGACGTAAAGTGCTCGGAGGTGCTGCCCACGGCGCTCCGGGCGGCCGGGGCGAAGCCGGTCATGTGGAAGACGGGCCACTCGCTCATCAAGGCCAAGATGAAGGAGCTCGGGGCGCCGCTCGCCGGCGAGATGAGCGGCCACATGTTCTTTGGCGGGGACTACCTCGGCTTCGACGACGCGCTGTTCGCCGCGGCCCGGCTGCTCGAGATCGTGAGCCGGCAGCCGTTCGGCCTGGCGGCCCTGCTGGCGGACCTGCCGCGGACCACGACGACGCCCGAGATCCGGGTCGAGGTGCCGGAGGCCGAGAAGTTCGCGATCGTCGAGGCCGCCGCGGCGCACTTCACCGCCCGCTATCCCGTGAACACCATCGACGGCATCCGCATCACCTTTCCCGACGGCTGGGGGCTGCTCCGCGCCTCCAACACCCAGCCGATCCTCGTGCTCCGGTTCGAGGCCTCCAATCCGCGGTCGCTGGACGCCGCCCGCAGCGAAGTCGTCGGTTGGCTCGCCGGGCGGGGCGTCCAGGCCTGACGCCGTGTCCCGGCGCACCCGCCGGATCGCCATCCTGCTCGGCGGCATCGTCGCGCTGCTCTTCGCGGGCCGCTGGACCAGTGTCCTCCTCGCCGACCGCTGGTGGGCCCAGGAGGTGGCGCCCTCGGCGGTCGGGTTCGTCACCAACTGGCAGCTGCTCCGCGGCGCGCTCAAGCTGGCCGGCGTCGCGGTTGCCGCGGCCTGGTTCATCGGCCATCTGCTGGCCGTCTACCGCGCGATCGGCTCGGTCCAGGTCCGGCGCAACGTCGCCAACCTCGAGTTCCGCGAAGCGCTGACGCCGGGCGCGCTGCTCGCCGCCGTGGTGGGCGCCGGCGCCCTCATCGGCCTCATGGTCGGGCGGGGCCTCGCGGCCCACGCGGCGGAGGTCGCCCTCGGCTGGCAGGGCGTGAGCTACGGACTCGTCGAGCCGCTGCTCCAGCGCGACGTCGGGCTGTACGTGGCCCAGCTCCCGCTCTGGCGCGTGCTGCACGACTTCTGCTTCCTCCTCGTCATGCTGGCGCTCGCGCTGGTGTTCGGGATGTACCTGCTGGTCGGCGCCATCCGGTGGCTCGACGGCCGGCCCGCCATCAACAACCACGCCCGCGCCCACCTCGGCTGGCTGCTCGTCGCGCTGGCCGGCATCCTGATGTGGGGCTACCTGCTGGAGCCGTTCGAGCTGGTCGCGGGCTACCACGGGACCCCGGATCGGGCGCTCTGGCGCGCGACGACGTTCGTGGCGCCTGTGCTCGTGGGCGTGGCGCTGGCGACGGCGCTGCTGAGCGCGGTCTGGGCCGTGCGCGGGCGCCACGCACTGGCGGCGGCCGGCTGGCTGGTGCTGCCGCTCGCCTCGCTGGCGGGGCACTGGATGGTGCCGCCGGCGCTCGGCGGCGAAGGCGAGCCGCTGACCGACCGGCGCACGATGGACCAGTTCGGGCGCCTGGCGTTCGGGCTCGAGTCGCTGACCGAGGAGTCGGCAACGGCGGGCCCGGCGGTGGCGCCGCTGGTGCCCTCGCTCTGGAGCCAGTCCGCCGCGGCCAACCTGCTCGCCGCGGATTCGGCCGAGCTCGTCTCGCTGGAGCCGGCGCTCATGACGGTCGGCGGCCGCCGCCGGCCGGTGTGGCTGGGCACCCGCTCCCTGCCGGCCGGCCGGTTCGTGGTCACCGCCCTGGCGGACGATCGGACCGGGCCGGCCGGGGAGGCGCTGTTCTATCGCCAGCAGGATTCCGTGCCGGCCACCTCGATGGCGCCGCTGCGCGATCTGGGGACGCGCACCTTTCACGCGCGGTCGCCCGACTACCGCATCGGGCGAGCCGAGGATCCGGGCGTCGCGCTCGACACGTGGCCCCAGCGTGTGGCCCTCGCCTGGGCGCTGCAGGCGCCGGCCCTGCTCGGGCCGCTCAAGCCCGATGTCCGGGTCGACTGGAAGCTGTCGCCCGGGTCGCGCTTGGGCCGGCTGGCGCCCTTCGCGCAGTGGGGTGAGCCGTCGGCCCGCCTGCTGGACGGCGAGCTCCTTTGGGTCGTCGACGGCTACCTGCCGGCCAAGGCGTTTCCGCTCTCGACGTCCATCGAATGGCGCGATCATCGGGTGGCCGGCCTGCGAGCCGGCCTGCTCGGCACCGTGTCCGCGCAGACCGGCGCGACGCGCATCTACCTCCGCCCGGGGGCGGACGCACTCGCCTCGGCCTGGGCCGCCATCGCCGCGGGCGTCGTGGAGCCGAGCACCGCGATTCCCGAAGCGGTGTGGCGGGCGGCACCGTATCCGGAGGACCTCTTCCGCGTGCAGGCGCGACAGCTCGAGCGCTCCAGCCTCAAGCCCGGCTCCCTCGGGATCCGGAGCAGCGAGACCACGGAGCTTCCGCGAGTCGAGGCCGGCTGGTCCGACGACACGACGGGGCCGGTGCGAACCGTGGCCTTCGAGCGGCCCGGCGAGCGCCGGCTGAGCGCGCTGCTCACGGGCAGTCACGGTGACGATGCGGACGAGCTGCGGCTGGCGCGGTTCGATTCGGCGACGGCGCTGCCGTCGCGCAGCGCCCTCGAGAGCCGCTGGGCGCGGTTTCCCTCCTTCGACGCGCTGAGCGACTCGATCCGCGATGAAGGCGGCCGGCTCGAGCGCGGGCCGGTGCGCTTCGATCTCGAGCCCGGCGGGCTGGTGGCGTACCAGTCACACTTTGCCAGCTCGACGGGCGGCCGGCCGGCGCTGGTCTGGGTGACCGTGGCCACCGGCGACCGGCAGGGCGCGGGACACTCGCTCAAGGAGGCCTGGAGCAACCTGCTCGGCGCGACCGTGCCGGCGATCGCCGGCCAGGCGCAGGCGACGCGGCTGGACGAGGCGCGACAGCTGCTGCTGCGCGCCGACAGTGCGCTCCGCTCGGCCGACTGGGACGCCTTCGGACAGGCCTGGTCGGGACTGCGGCGCGCGCTCGGTCTGCCCTCGGATTCGGCCTCGCCGTGAGCTTGCTCGCCCGTAGGGCCGAGACTACCTTCGGGAGCTTTTTCCCGGGGCGGGGCGCGTGAGGACCGCGGTGCTGGCGCTCGGAGGGAACGCGCTCGCCCAGGCTGGCGAGCCGCCCACGATCACCAATCAGTTTCGCCACGCGCGCGAGAGCATGGCGATGGTCGTGGAGCTGGCGAAGGCCGGGTGGCAGATCGTCCTGGTCCACGGCAACGGACCGCAGGTCGGCGACGAGCTGGCCCGGAACGAGGCCGCACGGCGGCTGGTCGAGCCCCTGCCGCTCGGGGTCCTCGTGGCGCAGACGGCGGGCTGGATCGGCTACATGCTGCAGCAGTCGCTGCAGAACGCGCTGGCAGCGGCCCGGGTGCCGCGGGACGTGGCCACGGTGATCACCCAGACCCTGGTGGACCGGTACGATCCGGCGCTGAGCCGGCCCACCAAACCGATCGGGCACGCGCTGTCCGATGCCGAGGTCGCGCGGCTCCGCGAAGCGGGGCGCGCGGTCGGGCGCGACGGCGCCGGCGACTGGCGGCGGATGGCCACCAGCCCGACGCCGCGAGGCGTGGTCGAGCTCGCCGTGGTGCGACGGCTGGTGGAGCAGGGGACGATCGTGATCGCCGCGGGCGGCGGCGGCGCGCCGGTGTACGAGGATCCGCTGCTGGGCCTCGAGGGCGTCGACGCGGTGGTGGACAAGGACCGGGTCTCGGCCATCCTTGCCGCCCAGCTCGAGGCCGAGGTCCTGATGATTCTCACCAACGTCGACGCGATCTTCGAGGGCTGGGGCACACCCGCCGCCCGGCCGATCCGCCGCCTGACCGTCGCCCAGGCCGAGGCGCTGATGGCGAGCGGCGGGCTGGACGAGGGCGGGATGAGGCCCAAGGTCGAGGCGGCCGCCGGATTCGCGCGCGAGACGGGCGGACGGGCCATCATCGCCCGGCTGAGCGACGGTCCCGCGGCACTCCGCGGCGAGACCGGAACGACCATTACGAGGGAACCGTGAACCTTCACGAGTACCAGGCGCGCGCGCTGCTCAAGGCGGTGGGCATCCCGATGTTCGAGGGCGACGTGGCGTCGACCCCCACCGAGGCGGAAGCGGTCGCGCGGCGGATCGGCGGTACCGTCGTCATCAAGGCGCAGGTCCATTCGGGAGGACGCGGCAAGGCGGGCGGCGTCAAGCTGGCCCGGAACCCCTCCGAGGCCGCGGACCTCGCGGCCCAGATCCTCGGGATGACGATCAAGGGCCTCACCGTCCACAAGGTGCTCGTGGTGCCGGCCGCCGAGATCGCCACCGAGAGCTACGTCGGCCTCATCATGGACCGCGACACCCAGCGGCCCGTGTTCATGGTGAGCAGCGCGGGCGGCGTCGACATCGAGGAAGTGGCGGCCAAGACGCCGGAGAAGATCGTCCGGCTGCCGGTGGATCCCACCTACGGCCTGTTCCCGCACCAGGCGCTCGCCCTGGCCTTCGTGCTCTACCGCGACTTCGCCCAGGTGAAGGCCGCGGCCAAGATCATGGAGCAGCTCTATACCGCGTTCGTGAACAACGGCGCCTCCCTCGCCGAGATCAACCCGCTGGTCACCACACCCGACCAACGGGTGCTGGCGCTCGATGCCAAGATCGTGATCGACGACAACGAGCTCTTCTGGCGGCCCGACCTCGGCGTCCTCCGCGACGACTCGGCCGAAGAGCCGAGCGAGGCGGCGGCGCGGCGCGCGAACCTCACGTTCATCAAGCTCGACGGCAACGTGGGCTGCGTCGTGAACGGCGCGGGACTCGCGATGGCCACGATGGACCTGGTCAAGTACTACGGCGGCGAGCCGGCCAACTTTCTCGACATCGGCGGCAGCTCGAGCCCCGAGAAGGTCATCAACGCGCTCAAGATCATCACTGCCGACCCCCACGTGAAGGCGATCCTCTTCAACATCTTCGGCGGGATTACCCGGACCGACGACGTCGCCAACGGCATCGTCGCCGCCACCAGCCAGTTCAAGGTCAACGTGCCCATCGTCATCCGGCTCACCGGCACCAACGAGGTCGAGGCCATCCGCATTCTGGAGGCCGTCGGCATGCGGGCGTTGAGCGACATGGATCAGGCGGTCCAGCAGGTCGTCCAGCTGGCTCGGGGGGCGGCATGAGCGTCTTCGTCGACAAGAACACCCGGCTGCTGGTGCAGGGCATCACCGGGCGCGAAGGCTCGTTCCACGCGAGGCAGATGCTCGAGTACGGCACGGCGCTCGTGGCGGGTGTCACCCCGGGGAAGGGCGGGCAGACGTTCGAGGGCAAGGTGCCGGTGTTCAACACGGTGGCCGAGGCCGTCCGCGCCACGGGGGCCAACACGTCGGTGATCTACGTGCCCCCGATGGCTGCGGCCGCCGCGGTCTTCGAGGCGGCCGACTCCAACCTGCCGCTCATCGTCTGTATCACCGAGGGCATCCCGGTCATGCACATGAGCCGGGCGATGCCGTTCGTCCGGAGCCGCGGCGTCCGCCTGATCGGTCCCAACTGTCCGGGGCTCATCGCCCCGGGCGCCCGCGCGAAAGTCGGCATCATCCCGGGGAACATCTGCGCGCCCGGGCGCATCGGCATGGTGTCGCGCAGCGGCACGCTCACCTACGAGGTCGTCAACCACCTCACCCGCGCGGGCATCGGGCAGAGCACCTGCGTGGGCATCGGCGGCGATCCGATCATCGGTACCAACTTCATCGACTGCCTCCGGGCCTTCCAGGACGATCCCGAGACCGACGCCATCGTGATGATGGGCGAGATCGGCGGCACCGACGAGCAGAACGCCGCGGCGTTCGTGAAGCAGCACGTCACCAAGCCGGTGATCGGGTTCATCGCGGGACAGACCGCACCCAGGGGGCGGCGGATGGGGCACGCCGGTGCCATCATCTCCGGCTCGTCCGGCACCGCCGAGGAGAAGCTCGCGGCCTTCGAGGAGGCGGGTATCGCGATCATGCGCCGGCCGGTCGACGTGGTTGAGCTCGTCCGGTCGAGGATGTGAGGCTCAGCGACCTCCTCAGCCCGCGGCGGGTGGTCGTGCCGCTGCCGGCGGCGACGCTAGAGGAGGGGATGCGGATCCTGGTGGACGCCTGCGTCGCCGACGGGCGGGTGGACGACGCGGCCCGGCTCGGCCAGGCCATCCGCGACAGCTGGCCCGAGGACACCATGACCCTGGGGCCGCACGCCTGGCTGCCGCACTTCCGCACTGACGCCGTGCCCGACCTGGTCGTGGCCCTCGGCATCGCTCCGACCCCGATCGTGGGCGGCGAGAGGGAGGGCGGGAAGGATGCGGCCCGTGAGACCCCCGACCCCCGGATGATCCTGCTCGTCGTGGCTCCTCCCCGAGAGCACGCGGCGTACCTCCAGACGGTGGCTGCCTTCGCGCGGGCGCTGTCCCGGCCCGAGTTGGCGGCGGCCCTGGCCGCCGCGCGCTCGGCCGCCGACGTGCTCGCCCTGCCCGGCCTTCGCGAGGTCGAGCTCGAGGGCCAGCTGCTCGTCCGCGACCTGATGCACCCCGTCGAGGTCCCGCTCCGGCCCGACGACAGCCTCGGCGAGGCCGCCCGCCGACTCGAGCGCGAAGGGACGGCGGCGCTGCCCGTCGTGGGAGAAGCGGGGCAAGTCGTCGGGCTGTTGTCGTACCGGGAGCTGCTCAAGCTCCTGGCCCAGGGCGTGGTCCAGCGGGTCACGACCGGTGTCAGTCCCGCCGACCCGGACCAGATGCGGGTGCGGGACGCGATGGCCCGGACCGTCCTCTGCGTTTCCGAAGAGCAGACGATCGCGGACGCCGCGCATCTGCTGGCGACCAAGGACGTGGAGTGGGTGCCGGTGGTGAAGGACGGCGTGCTTCGCGGTGCCGTCACCCGTGCCGATCTCGTGCGCCGGCTGCTGGGCAGCCGCTAACCTTTCTCGCCTGTGGAGGAGTCGTGGCTGTGTCGTTCACTCTGGGGATCGTGAAGCCGGATGCCGTCGCTACCGGAAAGACCGGCAAGATCGTGGCGCACCTGCAGGACGCCGGCTTCACCCTGCGGGCTACCCGGCTGGTGCGATTGACGCCCGCGCAGGCCGGTGCGTTCTACGAGGTGCATCGGGAACGCCCGTTCTTCGCCGACCTCGTGGCCTTCATGACCAGCGGCCCGTGCCTGCCGATGGCACTGGAGCGGGCGGACGCCGTGCCGACTCTTCGGACGGTTATCGGGGCGACCGATCCGGCGGAGGCGGCGGCCGGGACGCTCCGGAAGCTGTACGCGGAGTCCAAGGGCCGCAACGCCATCCACGCCTCGGACCGCGACGAGAACGCCCGCCGGGAGGTCGCGTTCTTCTTCACCGAGGGGGAGTTGGCCGCCC
>DASSYY010000337.1:0-4680 GCA_035703025.1 Gemmatimonadales bacterium
CTGCATGTACAGGTCGTCCTCGAAGAGCGGCTGGAGGGCGGCCGCGTCGGTGATCTCGTAGAACGCTCCGAGCGAGGAGTCGGAGTCGAGCTGAAACTGGCCATCGTCGGCGAGCGGCTGCCACGCGGCCACATCGGCGACCGCGCCGACCGTGGCGGCCACCGGCACCAGCTCGCCGGCGCCGGTCTCGGCGCGGGTGCGCGTGATCACGGTGACCGGCGTCGGGTAGTCCTTCGCACCCATACCGATCGCGGGGGTGGCGGGCGCGGCCTCTGGGAACCAGGGGTCGGCGATGGCGAGTGCTCCCCACTTCGTCGACAGCGTGGGCCCGGCCTTCGACGTCAGGGTCACGGTCTCCCGCTGGTAGCGGCGGTTCTTCGGGAAGACGTACCTGGCGCCGAGCTCCACGAGGTCTTGTGGCTCCACGATGATGCCGCCGGGCACGTCAGGCTGTTCGAGGCTCTCCTTCAGCCGCTCCATCACCACGGCCCGCTCAGCACGCGGCAAGGCAAGGACTGCCTCGATGATGTCGTAGATCTTCCGGCTCACCCGTCGAACGCTAGCGGCGAGTGAAGAGGCCTACTCAGATATGCGTCTTTCCGCCGCATGTCGGCGCCGAGCCGTTTGTCGGATCGGCCGCGTTTGTCCGTCGGATGTGCGGACGGCTGACGCTTATCAGCGAACTTGCGATGTCCGCTGATCAATCGGTCGTTTGCTCCTCGCTCGGCTCATGCTCGAGGTCAAGAGACGCGGCTGCATCTTCGGCTGTCTTCTTGCGCCTCAGCCGGGAAGCGACGCCTGCGCCTGCGCCCTTCAGTGCAGCGAACACCTGCGGGTCGTCCGGGATGCCGTCGCCATCGAGATCGACGCTGCGGAAGGCACGGGTGCTGGTGGACACGGCACCTGCGACCGCGCCCCCGACCCCCCTGGCGGCGGTCAGGGCCTGCGGCTCGTCGGGGATGCCGTCACCGTCCAAATCGACGCTGCGGAAGACTCGAGTCGACTTCTCGGCTGCGTTGGTTACCCAACTCCCGGTGGCCTTCGCTGCGTCTTCGAGAGCCACGAGCGCTCGGTTCGACTCGTGTTCTTCCTCTGCCTTGGCCAACAACGCATCGGAGAGATGCTCCGGGAACTCTGCGGGCGCCTCGGCGAAGGCGACTCGCGACGCCTCGACCACCTCACTACCGAACAGGAACCGGGTCGCGCCGCCGGCGAGTGCACCGACGCCGTACTCGATCACGCTCTGCTGCTTGCCGTTCAGGCCAGCACGGACTGTCTCCAACTGCCCCGTCTGGACCGTCCGGACAAAGTCCTGAGCGGCGCCTCCGGGAAGCGTGTCGGCAAGGGTGTTCGCCCAGTGCGACCAGTCGTCTCGCCCCGAGGCGATCGTCTGTCCAACACCAACGACTGGAGCTGAGACATGAGCCAGATCTGTTGCCATTGCGGCGATCTGCTGCTGGCTGACCCGTCCGTTTGACAGTCCATAGACGAGCGCGTGCGCCTGCTCCTGGTCGAGCGACATGCTGTGGACCTCGGCGATTGCGAGAGCAAAGACGGCCGTGATCTCGAACTGAAGCTGCTCGTCACCGGCTGGAAGCAGTTGCACCGCTCGTTCTGCGCCGGTCTTTGCAGCGCTCATCGCGGCTCCCTTAGCGGCTGACTTGGCGGCGGCAGTTGCGGCAGCCTTGGCGGCGACCGTTCTCGCCGCCCCCTTCGCGACCACCTTGGCTGCACCCTTGCCGGCCTCCTTGCCAGCTGCCACGCCCGGAATGAGTGCCATGCCCACGTTCGCTGCGATCGTCCCAGCTGTCACGACACCGCCTGCGATGGTGATCGCCGTGACGTAATGCCGCTCCAGCGTCGCGATGATCTCGGCCGGGCACGCCTCCGGGTTGCGCTTGCGCAGTCGCATCACGTACCCGCGGGCGATCTTGTGGCGGGCGCTCACCGCCCGCGTGATTTCTCGCTCGGCGGTCTCTGGCTGAAGTTCGGCCGTCAGCGTGATGCTCTCGATCTCACTCACGGACGGCATCTTGGCACGTGCCGCCGACAGCAATCAGCGGATCCGGACCCCGCCTGATCTCGCGAGAGCATCCCGCGTCTTTCCGCCGCCAGCCGGACGCATCCGAACCGCACCGATCTGCGCACGGATCCTGGCGGATCGGCCCTGCCTGAACCAGCTGTCAAGGCTGTGACCATCGCCTCCTGTCCACCGGCCGGGCCGGAGGCACAATCACCGCAAGATGGCACCGGTCTCGCTCGCGGACACCTGTCCGGATGCGGGCGACCAACCGCGGGGGACAGCGATGAGACAGGCGAACCGAGCGGCGCACCGCACGGCGGATCCACTTCGGAGGGCCCGTGCCCACCCCTGACCGGCGCCAGCGGCCCACCGACCTCGTCACCCCATCGGAGTCCGCCAGCCGGGCCCGGCGGCTTGGCCGGGTCGCGGGCGCGGCCACCGTCGCGTTCGGCCTGGTCGCCGCCACCGGCCTGGTCGCCACCACCGTCGCGGACACCGTCACGGCCGGCACAAAGAGGCCCTCCCGCGGGGCGCCCGCCGCCACGGTCCCGGCAACGGCCCCGGCCACGGACCCCACGGCGGTTCCTGCGGCGGTCGGAGACCCGACGCCGACCACCCCACCACAGCCCGCCGGGTCGCCTGCGGTACGTGTGGTGCACCGGTCGAAGTTCCGCGCCGCCGGCAGAGTGACCGCCCCGCCGAAGGTTCGGATGCGCGCCTGGGCGATCGCCGACATGGATACCGGCGTTCTGCTGGCCGTGCACCACCACCGCCGCTGGCTGCCGCAGGCGTCCACGATCAAGCTCCTCACCGCGGTCACCGCCGCCGACCGTGTCCCCGCAATGCCGCAGCACCGGATCACCCGCGCCGAGGCGCACCCGCAGTTCTGCACCTGCGCCGGTCTGCGCGTGGGGCGACGGTACTCGCGCGCTGCGTTGCTCACCGGCCTGCTGCTGCCCTCGGGCAATGACGCCGCAGAGGCGCTCGCCGGCTCCGACCCACACGGACACGCCGCGTTCATCCGCGCGATGAACGCCACCGCCCGCCGGCTCGGCGCGACCGACACCCACGCGGTCACCCCGTCCGGTCTGACCGCCGCCGGCGCGCATTCCTCGGCGCGCGACCTGTTGGTCCTTCTGCGCGCCGCCCAGGCGAATCGGGTCGTCGCGCCGTTCCTGCACAAGGCGTCGGGGCCCGTCGGGCCGCTGCACGGCCCCAGCCACGTGGTGTACCGCGCCACCGACTACATCAACATCTTTCCGACCGCAGAGGGCAAGTCCGGCTACACCACACCCGCGCTCAACACGCTCGTGGTGGAAACCCCGATGTACACCCCGGCCGGCCGCATGCACCGGATCGGGGTCGCCACCCTCGGCTCACCGAGTGGCTACTCCACCTCCGGCACCCGAGCCCTCACCGTCTGGGCCGCCCACAACTACGATCGGCTCCGCCCTGTCGGGCAGCTGCCACCCCTCCCCCAGAACGCGCGAGGTGGCCATGCCTCTCCGGACCCAACACGCGGTGTCAGGTAGCTCGCTCCGGGCGGACAACTAGCGGTGCCCCCGTCGGGCCCAAGGACCCTTGATCCGGACCCGGTCGACACCCAAGTCTTGAACCTGATCATGCGGTTCAGCAGCCACACGGGGGACCGCAGACGCCGGGGTCGCAGAAGCGGGTGATCGCATGTCTCACGAAGCCGCGGGATCGAGGACGACGACTCCCGTCTCGAGTCGACACACCAACGGAGAAGAGCCCCCCGCGGGCTCTTTCCCGGAGCCGATACCGGTCAGCCCGGTGCCGCTCGAGCGGCTGTTGTCCATCGCTGCCTTGACGCCGGGGCAGGCGTGCCTCGTGGCCGTTCAGCTGCTCCATGGCACCCACCGCCTGGAGGCCGACGACCCGCCGACCGCGGGCGCCGGTCTCGGCCCCGTGACACTGACCGCGTGCGGGACGCTCGACGTGGGGCGGCCGGGCGGTCACCCGGGCACCACCGCGGACGAGCTACTCGGGCAGGTGCTGCGCAACGCCCGCCGGCTCCCGACGCATCCCAAGCCCGAGCAGCTCGCGCTGCTGCACCGGCTCGAGGACGCAGCCGCGGCCTCATCGCTGGGGGCGGACGTTCGCGCGCACATGCTCCAGACCGCTGTGGCTGACACCTTGGGCCCCGGCGCGGGTGAGCGGCTCACCGGGCAGCTCGGGCAGCTGGTCGAGGCGTGCGCCCACCTTGCCGGTGCCGCCCGCCCCGCGGTGCCCGACGTACACCGCCAGGTGGGCCCGGCCAGCGCTGCCGGGTCCGTTCCGGGTGGCGCACCGGCGGCATCCGGCTCGCCGCTGCGCTCGGCCCGACGGGCGGCGCCGCCGCGACCCGCCCCGAGCCGTCACTCGCGGCGGGGTCGGGCGCGGGTCCCCCGCCGCCGGACGGCGCTGGTGGTGCTGATCATGGTGGCGGTGCTCGCCGCCGGCGCCGGGTACGCGATGTTGCGCGGCCCGGGCGGCGACGTCATGGACGCGCTCGGCCTCGGCGGCGGGACGGCCGTAGCGGCCAGGAACCACGCCGAACACCCCTCGAAGCAGCCCTCGGGGCACCCACACGCGCAAGAGCGCAGGGCGGTCCCCGTCCTCGCGGCCCGGCACACCGGCGCGGTCACAGGCGTCGT
>DASSYY010000168.1:0-6915 GCA_035703025.1 Gemmatimonadales bacterium
GTTGTCGAAATGGTAGTCGGTGATCATGTGCTCGATCCGGAGCGCCCGCCGGAGCGGGATGATCAGCGTGAGCACCATGCCGATGCCGGAGTAGATGGCGCCGGCCACGAAGTACGGGGCGAAGATGGTCCCGTGCCAGCCCGGCACGATCGACGAGGCGAAGTCCCAGCTCACCACCGAGTGCACCGAGAGCACGAGCGGGGTAGCCAGCGCCGCCAGGTAGAGGTAGGCCCTGGAGTAGTGGCGCCACTGATTGTCGGTGCCCTGCCAGCCCGCCGAGGCCAGCGTGTACACCGTCTTCCGCCAGCCGGTCACCTTGTCGCGCACGGCGGCCACGTCGGGGATCAGGCCGAAGACCAGGAACGTCGAGCTGACCGTGAAGTAGGTCGAGATCGCGAAGACGTCCCAGATGAGCGGCGACTTGAAGTTGGGCCAGAGCCAGCGCTGGTTCGGATACGGCAGCAGCCAGTAGAAGACCCACTGCCGCCCGATATGGATGATCGGGAACAGCGCGGCCGTCATGACGGCGAACACCGTCATCGCCTCGGTGCTGCGATACACCGCCGTCCGCCACGGGCTCCGGAACAGGAACAGGATCGCCGAGATCAGCGTGCCGGCGTGCCCGATGCCCACCCAGAACACGAACGTCGTGATGTAGACGCTCCAGAAGATCGGCGGATTGTAGCCGGCGTGGCCCAGCCCGTCCTTGACGAGCACGAGGAAGGTGGTGAGCCCGGCCAGGAAGACCGCGACCGCACCCCCCAGCAGCATGAGGTACCCGGTGCTGGCCCGGTCGAGCGTCGCGACCACGTCACGGGTGACGTCGGCATGGGTCTGGGTGAGCTCGAGCTCGGGCTTCCGGCCGACGCCTGGTTGTGCCACGACAGCCATCGGTTAGGCCTCCACCGAATGCAGGACCTTGGCCAGGTAGGTGATCGCCGAGCGGACATTGACCTCCTCGAGCACGTGGTAGCCTCGATGGTCCTGCTTGATCGCGGCCACGCGGCTCTCGGGGTCCTTGACGTTCCCGAACGCGATCGCGTCGGAAGGACAGGCCTGGGCGCAGGCGGTGGTGAACTCGCCGTCCCGGATGGGCCGGTCCTCCAGCCGCGCCTGGTTCTGGGCGCCGCGGATCCGCTGGATGCAGAACGTGCATTTCTCCATCACCCCGCGCGCCCGTACCGTCACGTCCGGATTGAGCTGGAGGTGGAGCGGCTCCGGCCAGGCAATCTCATTGTACTTGTACCAGTTGAAGTACCGCACCTTGTAGGGGCAGTTGTTGGCGCAGTAGCGGGTGCCGACGCACCGGTTGTACACCTGTCCATTGAGGCCGTCGGGCGTGTGGTACGCGGCGTAGACCGGGCAGACCGGCTCGCACGGCGCGTTGGCGCAGTGCTGGCAGAGCATCGGGACAAAGCGCGCAGCCACCGGCTCGCCCGGCGCTTCGCCGCCCTCCCAATAGCGCTCGATCCGGAGCCAGGTCATCTCCCGGCCCTTGAGAATCTCCTGCTCGCCCACCGTCGGAATGTTGTTCTCGGCGTAGCAGGCCGTCACGCAAGCCTGGCAGCCGGTGCAGCGGGCCAGGTCGATGGCCATGCCCCACTGCGGCAGGTCGCGGGTGTAGTCGCCGTGGCGGGTCTGCTGGAACTGCCCCTCGCGCCAGCCCTGGAGCGCCTCGACCTCGCGCTCCGGATTGACCTCGTGCTCGCCGTGCCCCTCCTCGAGATAGGCCTCCTTGATCGTGAGGCCCTTCTTGGCCGCGGCCAGCGGCATCGATTCGGCGATCCCGCGGCCCAGCTGGCGCGGGACGCCTTCGACCGTGGCGAGCCGGCGGAAGCCGTCCGTCTTCTCCAGAGTGACGCGGGTGGAGAGGTAGGCCACGAAGTCGTCCGTCGGGGCGCCGAGCAGGTCGAGCGCGTTGACGCCGCGGCCCTGGGCAAAGGCGCCGTACTCGGTGTGGCCGAAGCCGAGCGGCATGGCGACCACGTCCGGATGCAGCCCGAGATGGATGTACGCCGGGGCCTCGATCGCGCCGGCGGCGCTCGTGAGCCGGAGGATCTCGCCGTTCCGGATATCGAGCGCCTGGGCGGTCGCGGGGCTCACCTCGACCCAGGAGTGCCAGGTGATCTTGGTGACCGGGTCGGCGTTCTCGAGCAGCCACGGCTTGTTGGTGCCCCGGCCGTCGTGCAGGTTGGCGTGCGGGTAGGCGAGGAAGACGAAGTCGCCCTTCCCCTCGAACGCCGGCTTGGTGTAGGCCACGTCCGTGGCCGACTCGGCCAGCGCGACCGGCGCCGCGGCGGCGGCCTCGTCGAACACGCCGCCGCGCTGGAGGGCCGAGCGCCAGAAGGCCGCGGCGTCTGCCTCCTTCCGCTCGGCCGCGAGCCCCTGCCAGCGCGACCGCAGGTGCGCCTCCCACGTCGGGGCCGCGAACTTGGCCAGCGCGCCGCCGGCCTTCTTGGACACTTGGAGCAGGATGTCGCCGGCCGCCCGGGTGTTGAAGACCGGTTCCATCACGGGCTGCATCAGGCTCCGGACGCCGCTCCGCGGCGCCAGGTCGTCCCACCGCTCGAGCGCGTGGTGCTGCGGCAGCAGCAGGTCGCAGGTCGCGGCGGTCTCGTCCAGGAAGAGCGCGGTCGACACCTTGAACGGCACCTTCTTGAGCCGGTCGGCGAACTTGGCCGCCCTGGGCAGCGCGTACACCGGGTTGGCGTCGTGCACCAGCAGCACGGCCACCTGGCCGCCGTCGATCGCCGCGCCCAGGCGGGCGAGTGCGGTGTACCCGTCGCCCCCGTCGAGATCCGCGTCGAAGCGGACCGTCTGCCCGATGTTGCCGGCCACGTGGTTGAGCAGGTTGACCGCCGCGCAGAGCTGGGTCGCGCCCGCGTGCCGCGACGCGATGCCGCCGGCCACCGCCAGGCTCGGCTGCGCCGCCGCGAATTCCTTGGCGATCCGCTCGATCCGGTCGGCCGCGATGCCGGTCTCCTGTGCGGCCATCGCCGGCGTGAACTTGGCGAGCGCCGCGGCCACCGGGGCCGCCGCGCCGCGCACGCCGGCCACCACGTTGGCGATGGCGAGCGCGAGCACGGTCTCGGTGCCCGGACGCGCCGCCAGCCACTCGTCGGCGTTGAGGCCGGTCAGATCCATGCGCGGGGCGGCGTAGACGAACTTGGCCACGTCGCCGTCGGCGAAGCCGTGGGCGTCCGCGAAGCCGCGCTGGTTCTCGGTCGGCGAGAGCCAAGTCTCGAGGAAGTCGGCGCCGAAGGACAGGATGTACTTGGCGCTGCCGAAGTCGTGCGCCGGCAGCCGGTCGAGGCCGAACACCTGTCGATTGGCCGCGCGCATGGGCTCCTGATCGAGCGGGCTCCAGCGCACCAGCCGCCCGCCCACCGCGCTGGTCCACTCGGCGAGCAGCTCGGTGAAAGTCCCCCGCCCCGCCCCGCTCAGCACCGCCACCTTGCCGCCCGCCTCGCTCAGCTTCGCGGCCAGCCGGGCGATCGCGTCGTCCCAACTGATCTCGCTGAACCGGCCGTCGGCGCCCCGCAGCATCGGCGCCTTGATCCGCCCCGGGTTATAGAGCCCCTGCAGTGCGGCCTGGCCGCGCGAGCAGAGCTTGCCCTGGTTGACGGGATGCTCGGGATTCCCCTCGAGCTTGACGGCCCGGCCCTCGCGGGTCCGAACGTGCACGCCGCAGCCGGCCTCGCACTCGGTACAGGTGCTCGCGTACCAGGTGGCCACGCCGGGGATCTGATCCTCCGACTGCACCAGGTACGGCACGAGCTTCTCGACCCGGCTGGTGGAGCAGCCGGAGAGCGCGAGCGCGCCGCCGCCGGCCGCGCCGACGACCGTCAGGAACTTCCTGCGGTCCATCGCGGATTCGGGCTGTTCGTCCGACGTCATGCGTTGGGCCATGGCTCCTTCGCTTCGCTCAGGATGACTCCGCATCTCCGATCCGATGACTCCGTCCTCGGCGGTCATCAGTAGTGACACACCGAGCAGTCGCGCACGACCTTTCGCTCGACGTGGCACGTGATGCAGAAGCCCATATTGTTGATGTTGTTCACCTTGAAAACCTGCGGCATGCGGCTGACGTCGCCGTGGCAGGTGGTACAGGCATTGGGGCCGAGCGCCTTGATGTGCCGCTGGTGCGGAAAGTGGGCGTGGCGCGCGAGCAGGTGGGTGCGCACCCACTCGACCGGCTTCTTGTCGTTCCAGGCCTGGCGGACCTTCTTGATCTCGGTCTTGGCGGCGCTGTCGCTGCCGGACACGACGAGGTGACATCCCATGCAGGTCTGCAGCGACGGAATGCCCGGCTCCGGCGAGACCGCCACCGAGTAGTGGCAGTACTGGCACTGCATCTTGAACTGGCCGGCGTGGATGTCGTGGCGGAAGAAAATCGGCTGGCGGGGACCCTTGAGGGAGCCGGTGTCGGCGATCACGGGGGCCGTGAGCGAGTCCGCGGCCGGCTTCGCCTGCTGCGCCTGACCTGGCGCACCACCGAACGCGAGCAGGGCCGCGAGTGCGGTGGCGCCCACGCCGCCGACCACGAGAGCCATCGTGCGCATTATCGATCCCACGCTGAGGAAGAGGCCCCGCCGAGCACTCGTGAAATCATTCACTTGATCACGCGCTCACACAAACGCCCTCGGCCGAGGGCGCGCCGAAACATAGCCCGCGCATCGAAGTACACAACCCGATCACAATGCTATTCCGAGTGCTTTACTCGGAATCCTCTGACCCGCCGGACGCCCGCCGCCGAGCCCGCAGTTGCGGCGACCGGTGCGGCGCCGGCCGCTCGCCCAGCCACTCGGCTTTCCGCGCGGCCAGACGGAGGAACGTGTCCACGGCGCGGCGGTCGTCGAGCGGGAGCCAGCACCAGCGGAGGGGCCCGGTGCGCTGGCCTTCCGCGATCGCGCGAGCCACGTCGGCAGGCACCCGGCCGGCGCGCCGCAGGCGGTCCTCCTCGGCATCGCTCATCGTGAACGTGGCCGACAGCGCGTCACCGATCACGTGCACCCAGCAGAGCTTCCGGTTGCCCACGCCGTACTCCCACGCCCAGCGCCAGCTCGTCCCCATGTAGCGCACCGCCTCGGCGACGCCGGTGAGCCCGGTCAGTCCGGTGCGCAGCACCTTGAACCGGGCGCCCGCAGCGCTGGGCAGGTCGTGCAGCGGCGCGGTCGGCACGGGCTCGACCGCCTCGTCGGCGTAGCGGTTGGCCGCCCAGTAGGCGCTCGACCGATGGCGACTCATACCCCGTCGTCCCCCGAAATGTCCCCGGTCTCCGGCGGCGTCCCGGCGAAGGGGGCGCCGACGCGCTGGAGATAGCGCGCGATCTCGATGCCCATCGCGCGGACCAGCGAGGACTCGCGGCCGTCGAGCTCCGCGCGGAAGACGATCTCGCGAAACGAGCGCATCACGTTCTCCGATCGGCGGGTCTTGAAGAAGTCGATGGCCCAGAGCGCCCGGTGCCAGTCGGCGAAGAGAGTCTCGAGCTGTTCGGACGTGGCCGGCGGCGCCACGTTCCTGGGAGGCTTGAGCGGCAGGGCCTCCCCGCCCCGGGCGTTCCACGTCTCGTACGCCATGATGGCCACGGCCTGGGCCAGATTGAGCGACGGATGCCGCGGATCCGTGGCGATGGTGACCACCGTGCGGCAGAGGTCCAGCTCGGCATTCGTGAGCCCGCTGTCCTCGCGGCCGGCGACGATCGCGACCGGCCCCTGCGCCAGCTCCCGCACCAGCTCGGCCGCCGCCTCGCGCGGGCGGAGCGTCCGCCGCTTGGCCGCGCGCTCCCGCCCGGTCAGCACGAACGCGGACACGCAGTCGGCCAGCGCGGCCTCGAGCGACGGCAGGATCTCGATCCGGGCCACGAAGTCCGCGGTGTTGTGCGCGATGCCCTCGATCCGCCAGGGATCGAACACCTCGGGCTCGACGAGCCGCATGCGCTCGATCCCGAAGTTCTTGGCGATGCGCACGGCGCTCGCGATGTTGACGATGTCCTGGGGGTTCACCAGAACGAGAATGGGCGACGGGCGCCCCGGGTCATCCCTCGCCGAGGAAGGAGACGTCATGCCGCTTGGCCTTGAGCGCGGCGGCGAAGCCGGCCTTCTCGACGGCCTTCATGTACGCTTCCTTGGGCTCCACCAGCTTCGCGTCCACCAGCTCCATGAGCGCGTCGTTGAGCGTCACCATCCCGGCCTTGCGGTTGGTCTGCATGACCGACGGGATCTGGAACGTCTTTCCCTCGCGAATCAGGTTGGAAACGGCCGGAATCGTCAGGAGGATCTCGCGCGCGGCCACGCGCCCGCCGCCGATCTTCTTGCACAGCGTCTGGGAGATCACCCCGCGGAGCGACTCCGACAGCATCACCCGCACCTGCGCCTGCCGGTCGGGCGGAAACTGGTCGATGATGCGATCGATGGTCGAGGCGGCCGTGGTCGTGTGGAGCGTGCCGAATACCAGGTGGCCGGTCTCGGCCGTCTCGATCGCGATCGACACGGTCTCGAGGTCGCGCATCTCGCCCACGAGGATGATGTCGGGGTCCTCGCGCAGCGCCGCGCGCAGGGCCTGCTTGAAGCCGCGCGTGTGCACGCCCACCTGCCGCTGCGTCACCAGGCACTTCTTGCTCGGGTGCACGAACTCGATCGGGTCTTCGATCGTGATGATGTGGTCGGTGCGGGTCCGGTTCACCAGGTCGACCAGGGCCGCGAGCGTGGTGCTCTTGCCCGAGCCGGTCGGGCCGGTCACGACCACGAGGCCCTTGGTGAGGTAGCAGAGGTTCTGCACCTCGCGGCTCAGCCCCATCTCGTCCGCGGTGCGGATGCTGGCCGGGATGACGCGGAAGACGGCCATGGGGCCGTGGCGGTCGCGCGCGGCGTTGCAGCGGAACCGCGCGAGACTGGCGATCTCGTAGGCCCAGTC
>DASSYY010000113.1:0-7617 GCA_035703025.1 Gemmatimonadales bacterium
GGAGGCGCGGGATCGAAGTCCTCGTCCGGCGGCGCCTCGCTCGCCATGACGGCGGCCAGGATCCGGCCGAGCGGACGGCCGTCGCACGCGATGTGCACGCGCGCCGTGGCGCGCAGCATCAGCAGCTCGTCGGCGCCGATCAGATCGCGACGGCGGATGAACACGCCGCCCGGCCGGTCGAGCGAGCCGCCGTCGGCCACGGCGTAGACCGCGGCCGTGATCCGGTCGCCCAGGTCCTGGAGATAGGTCGGCGGGTGGCTGTCGAGGATGACCAGGTCCACCGTCATGCCGCGCCGGCGCCAGTAGCGGTGCGCCGCGAGCAGCTGGCGCAGGGTCGGCAGGCCGTCGGCCGAGTCGATCGCGGCGAGCAGGATCGGCCAGTCGCCGGAGACTCCGGTGGCCCAGAGCAGGGGCTGCGAGCCGCGATTCCGCCGGAGCTCCGCCTGCGAGGCCCGGAGCGGTGCCCCGCCGTAGAAGAGATGGCCGGCCAGCTCCTGGAACACCGCCGCGTCGCTCGGGGTGAGCCCGAGCTCGCGCAGCTCGACCTGGCTCGAGGTCCACGCGAGGTCCAGCGCGCGCTGCGCCGCGTGCGGATCGTGGTAGCGGTCGGCCAGCTCGAAGGCGCGGTCCCGGGTGGTGGCCACCAGCGTGGTGTAGGCAACTGAGGCCGACTGCCCGGGCTCGAGCCGGACGCGGGTGCGGAGGGCGAAGATGGGGTCGAGCACCGCCCCGGTGGTGCCGGACAGCGGGCCGTCGGCCTCGAGCGCGGCGGGGTCCCGGGTCGAGCGTCCGCGGCCGAGGAAGCGGGCGCGGTCGGATTCGCAGGTGGTCTCGCCGACCCGCTCCCGGCCGGTATCGACCACGTGCACGCACCAGAGCGGCTGCTCCTTCGCCGATCGCGGGCGGCGCGTGGCGGTGACCGCGCCACACCAGTCGTGCCACTCGGTCTCGACGAAGAGGTTGCCGAAGGCAGGGTGCGCGCGGTCGGCCTCGGGCGGCGACAGCACGATCTCGCCGTAACTCGTGAGCTCGAGCTCGCGCGGGGTGCCGCCGTTGTTGGTGACCGTGACGCGCCGCACCTCGGCCGAATCCTCGGGGACGACCGCGATCTCGGTCCGGGTCTCGATGTCGCCGTCGGCGCGGTGGAAGGTGACGCGGTCGGTGGCGAGGTACGAGCGGTACCAGTCGGCCGGCGCGCACACCGGCTGATGCGCCGCCGACCAGATGCGGCCGGTCGACAGGTCCTTCACGTAGCAGAACTGCCCGGTGGCGTCGCGGGTGCCATCGGAGTGCCAGCGCGTCACCGCGAGCGATTCGTAGCGGCTGTAGCCGCCGCCGCAGTGGCTCACCATGATCGTGTACGGCAGGTGCCCCAGCAGTGCCACGTGCGGGTTCGGCGTGTCGGGCGTGTCGAGCTCGCGGACGGCGGGCCGTTCGATCTCCGCTTCGGGCATCAGCTCGTCGAGCCGCGCGCCCTGCGGCTGCTGCAGGACCAGCCGCCGCGGGATCCGCTCGTGCAGCAGCAGCTCGGCCGAGCGCACGACCGGGTCGGCGTGGAAGCGCTCCTGCCACACCTGCCCCGCCAGCGCGTTGGTGAGCGCGACCAGTCCCATGCCCAGGTGGTGGGCCATATAGGCGCGGACGACGGCATAGGTCGAGTCGTCGTCGGGCCGGGTGTAGTCGACCGCGTCGCGGAACCCGTACGGGCCGAGCGCACCCTTGTCCTCGAGCCGGGCGAGATTGGCCAGCGCCCGCTGGGGATCGAGCATGGTCGCGAGCACGGCCGCGTAGGGTGCCACCACCAGCTCGCGGCCCAGGCCGCGCTTGAGGGCGAGGTCCGGCACGCCGAAGGGCCGGTACTGGTAGGTCTGGTGGCGGTCGCGGACGTTGTAGGCGCTCTCGCTCACGCCCCAGGGCACACCGCGCTCCCCGCCGTAGGCGATCTGCCGCTCGAGCGCGCCGGCGCAGGTCTGGGCGAGCACCGTGTCGGGGAAGGAGCGCATCACGAGCGTCGGCATGAGGTACTCGAACATGCTGCCGCTCCACGAGACCAGCGCCGGCGCCCCCGCGGCGTACGTCAGGCGGCGGCCGAGCCGGAACCAGTGCTCCGCGGGCACGTCGTTCTTGGCGATCGCCATGAAGCTCGCGAGGCGCGCCTCGGACGCGAGCAGGTCGTAGTACGAGCCGTCGAGCGCGTGAGTGGTCTGCTGGAAGCCGATGGAGAACAGCTTCCGCTCGCCGTCGAACAGGAAGCGGAAGTCCATCTCCATGGCGAA
Source organism: Gemmatimonadales bacterium (assembly GCA_035703025.1). Classification (GTDB taxonomy): domain Bacteria; phylum Gemmatimonadota; class Gemmatimonadetes; order Gemmatimonadales; family GWC2-71-9; genus CAVVWJ01. The sequence goes on from DASSYY010000113.1 coordinate 2,277, forward strand.
GGTGGCGGCACGGTCGGCCAGCGTCTCCAGCCGGGTGACCAGGCTCGCCGCGTCGGCCCAGGTCGCGGCCAGGCTGCGCACCGAGTCCGCAGGCGCCGTATCGAGCCCGCCGAGGAGCTCGCGGTGGCTCTCCAGCAGCCGCCGGCTCCAGCCGATCCACTCGCTCGCCGTGGCCAGCGCCTCGGGGGCCAGCGCCGCCGACCGGAGCGCCGCCTCGGCGGCCGCGAGGGGCTCGGCTACGGCGGTAAGCGCTGAGGCCGTGACTGGCTCACTCGCGAGCGCGAGCGCCGCGCGGGCGGTGCGGAGCTGTTCGAGCGCCACGCCCTCGCCGGGCAGCGCCAGCAGCCGCTCGTCAGCCAGCGTGAGGGCGGTGTCCAGTACGCGCCAGACCCGGGTATCCATGATCCGCCCGTCGACCAGCCCGAGGCAGGCCTGCCGGAGTGCGATCAGGTGGCCGGCGAGGTTGCCGCTGTCCACGGTGCTCACGTACGCCGGTTCCAGGACCGTCAGGTCCTTGAGGTCGTACCAGTTGTAGAGATGCCCGCGGAAGCGGCGCATCCGCTCGAGCGTCCGCAGCACCAGCTCGAGCCGGCGGAGCATGTCGTCGAGCGAGATGAAGCCGAGGTCGAACGCGCTGACGGTGGCGAGGAGCTGGAGGCCGATGTTCGTCGGCGACGTGCGCAGCGCCACGACGGGCTCGGGCGTCTCCTGGAAGTTGTCGGGCGCGAGCCACGAGGTCTCGGCCGAGACGAAGCGGTCGAAGAACCGCCAGTGCAGCAGCGCGTATCGGAGCGCCTGCCGTCGGCTCTCCGCGGGCAGTCGCCGGTCGCGGTGCTGGGCCGGGGCGCCGAGCGCCTGAGCGACCGAGGGCGAGGCCAGCCACAGCGCGATGAGCGGGGCGGCCGCCAGGGCGATCGGCCACCACGGCACCTCCGCGCCCGTGCGGGTGGTCGCCCGCCATACCACGGCCGCCAGGATCGCCGCGGCCAGTGCCACCGCCGGCCACATGCCGCGCCACACCACCCGGGTCGAGTCGGTCATGCCGCGCTCGATCTGGGAGGCCGTGCGCCACTCGAGCAGGTGGCGGTGCGAGACCGACATGCGCCAGAGCGTGCGCACGATCGCGTCCGCCGAGACGAACGCCTGGTGCGGCAGGAACACGATGGCGATGGCGAGCTGGCGGATGCTGGTGGCGGCATCGCGGCCCACCGCCGCGTAGTAGGCGCGCCACGACTTGTCGAGCGGCGGACGGAGCAGGGCCAGCAGCAGCGATACGATCCACGGCGCGGCCACCGCGCCGAGGCCGAGGAGCGTCCACCGGATCGGCGGGACGGCCAGGAGCGTCCAGCCGGCCACGAGGAACGCGAGCTGAGCGATCTCGATGGTGCTGCGCCGCAGGTTGTCGACGATCTTCCACCGCGAGAGGAACGACAGCCGGTTCCGCTCCGGCCCGCCCGGCCCCGGCACCATGGCGGTGAGCCACGGCAGGAGCTGCCAGTCGCCGCGGATCCAGCGGTGCTTGCGGCGGGTGAAGGTGAGGTAGCGCGTGGGGTAGTCGTCGTACACGATGACGTCGGTGGCGAGACCCGCGCGCGCGTAGTTGCCCTCGATCAGGTCGTGCGACAGCAGCGTGTTCTCCGGGAACCGTCCGTGCGTGGCGCGCTCGAACGCCTCGACGTCGTAGACCCCCTTGCCGGTGAAGCTTCCCTCGCCGTACAGGTCCTGGTAGACGTCCGAGACGGCAGTGGTGTACGGATCGACGCCGGGGTGCCCGGAGTGGATCGCGGCGAAGATCGAGCGGTGCGCGCTCGGCAGCGAGACGCCCACGCGCGGCTGCAGGATGCCGTATCCCCGGACGACGCGGCCGAGCCCGGGGTCGTACACCGCGCGGTTGAGCGGGTGCGCCAGCGCGCCGACCAGCAGCGGGGCCGCGTCCGGCGGCAGTACCGTGTCGGCGTCCAGCGTGATGACGTAGCGGACGCTCCGCATCGGCCCCAGGTCGCCCTCGATGTGCGTGAAGGCCTCCCGCGCGCCGGTCAGCACGAACCGGTTGAACTCCGCCAGCTTGCCCCGCTTCCGCTCCCATCCCATCCACACGCCCTCGTGCGGGTTCCAGCGGCGGGGGCGGTGGAAGAGGTAGAAGGCGTCCCGGGTCTCGGGGGCGTAGCGGGCGTTGAGGGCGCGGACGCCGTCGACCGCGGCGGCCACGATGGCGCCGTCGTCCTCGCGGGTCTCGGCGGCCGCGTCGGTGAAGTCGCTCAGCACCGCGAAGTGCAGGTGGGCCTCGCGGTTGGCCAGGAACTGGACCTCGAGGTTCTCGAGCGCCTCGCGCACCGCGTCGACGCTCCCGAAGAGGGTGGGGATCACCACCGCGGTGCGGAACTCGGGCGGCACCCCGTGCTCGTGGAGGTCGAGCTTCGGCAGCGGGCGCGGCGGAAGGAACGCCGTGACGAGCTGGTTGACCACGCTGACGGCGATGTCGTTGGCCGGGATCAGGCCCAGCAGCAGGACGGCCAACCAGTCGGCCCGCACGATCGGCCCGCCGAGCCACAGCACCGCCGCCAGCGCTGCCAGCGTGGCGCCGAGCACACCGCCACCGAACACCGCGTTGGGATGGCCGCGCATCCAGCGGTGGATCGCCTCGCCCGGGGGCGGGCGATAGCCGGTCAGGCGCTCGAGCTCGGCCAGTCCCTCGTCGCAGATGTAGTAGCCGACATGGCGCTGGCGTGGGTCGTCCGGCGCGCGGGTCTCGCCCAGCCGGGCGCAGTCCACCGCGTGCCGGGCCACGGTCTCCTCGCTCCGCCGGGTCCGCCGCGCGATCCGCTCGATCACGTGGCGGTAGCGGTCCCGGGTGGCGAAGGTCATTCGGGGGTAGAAGCCTGAGGGATCCTCCCGGAGTACCTCCTCCATCCGGCTCAGGCGCTCCACGAAGACTTTCCAGTCCATCCGGGCGATCGCGCGGAGGCTGGTGATGCTGTTGGCCATCACCACCTGGGTGAGCGCCAGCCGCTGGGTCGCGCGGGCCGTTGCCTCCTCCGCGCCCAGCGCCTCCTCCGCGATCCACTGCTCGAGCCGGACGACCGCCGGCAGGGCCGCGCCCTCGACGCGGAGCTGGTGGAGGAACCGCGAGACGAACGCCGGGGTGAGCGGTGGCGGGGCCGAGGCGAAGCGGTCGAGCGCCGCGTCGAGCGCCGCGCTGCTGTCGCGGCCCGCGGCGCCGAGCGCGGCGGCGGCGACGTCGGCCGCCTCGATCTCATCGAGCCGCTGGACCGTGCGCAGCGCCATCCGCCGGACGTTCTCGATCAGCCCCAGGCGGAGCATCGCGGGCACGGCCCACAGCTCGCCGATCGTCAGCACGGCAACGTCCTGGAACGCCTGCACGAAGCAGCTCACGTTCTCGAGGTCGATCCGCCCCTCGCTGTGCGAGATGAGCGTGATGGCGAGCTCGTAGATCCGCGGGTAGCCCGACAGCGGGCCGCCGCTCAGGACCGGGAGCTCCCGGTAGTACCCGCGCGGAAGGCTTTCCCGCACCTCGCCGATGTGCTCCTGGACGACGTGGTAGTTGTCGAGCAGCCAGTCGCCCGCAGGACCGACGTCGACCCCGCGGTCGGAGGCGTCGGTGAGGCGGGCGTGGGCGTCGTCCAGGATCCGGCGGGTGCCGTTCAGGCGGGCGAGAAGCGGCGTGCGCCGGCGGGCCGGCCGGGTGGAGAGCCGCTGGCCTTCCGCCAGCTCCTGGGCCCGCTCGCAGAGGTGTTCGGTGCCGAGTAGCTCGCCCCGGATGGGTCCGGTGAGCAGCTCCTCGCGCGCGTCGGAGCGACGGGCAAGGACGCGGTCGAGGAATCGGGTCGGTCGCAGCGTGGTAATGGAGAGCCTCTGGAGGAAAGCGGCACGCGGTTGAGGCAACAGCGGTTGAGGCAACATAGGAGGGGGCGAGGGGCAAGGGGTGGGGTGCGCGCGGGGCCCGGCACCGCACGCCCTGCCGGTGTGCCCATTGCCGTTTGATGTGCGGGGTGGTACTTTGCTAATCCGGTGGGCACAGGCGCCACCGTTTTCGACGTGATCAGGCAGGGGCTGGCGTTGACGCCGGCCCCTTTTTCATGCCAATCGTTTCCGGTTGTCGTTCCTGGCGCAGTGCTGCGCCGCGGCAGCCGAGCCCCGCGTGGAGGCGGAATCCACGCGAACCGTAGTCGGCCGTGGCATCATCCCACTCCGATTACACCATTACCAGGAGTAGGAACAATGCGCACCACCGGCACGGTCAAGTGGTTCAATGATGCCAAGGGCTTCGGCTTCATCACGCCCGAGGACGGTCAGAAGGACTGCTTCGTCCATCATTCGGCGATCCAGGCCCAGGGCTTCAAGAGCCTGGCCGAGGGCGAGCGGGTCGAGTTCGACATCGTGCAGGGCCAGAAGGGCCCGGCCGCGGAGAACGTCGTCAAGCTGCAGTAGCCCGACTCACCGCACGCCGCATGGCACGGTGACGGCCGGCTCGCCTCTCGGCGGGCCGGCCGTTCTGCCAAGCCGACGCGACCACACACCACGGAGGTGCCGCATGGCTGCGCACAAGGCACGGATCGAGCGCTCGAACCGCAAGGGGCTGGATCAGCTCGACGTCGAGCTGACCGTAACGGACACGGGCGGGGGTCGCCAGGCCTGGAGCGGCGCGTTCATGTCCCGCAGCGTCGACGGCATCCTGCCGGATGAGCGCTTCTCCCTGTTCCTGGACACCGGGCAGAAGGGGACGGCACGCGTGAAGGAGACGGAGTTCGACAGCCGGACGCCGGATGCGACGCGGGTGCTGTTCACGGGGATCGGGCCGCTGGGCTGAGTCGCCGCTGAGGGGAGATTCGCCCGCGCCGAGGTCTCGAGGGGAGGTTCCCCCGAAGAGTCACCCCGCACGCGATGAAGGGGGCATGCTGCCAGGCGTGCCCCCTTCGCGTTGCTCAGGGTAATCTGGGGAGCGGACCAACAACTTCACTATTCGACCGGCATCCGGGCTTCCGCCCCCGCGTACCGCCGCCCGATGTACCCCGCCAGCCGGTCCCCCAGATACGCGCACACCGCCGCGGCGAGAATCGGAAGCCAGAAGCTCATCGCGCGATAGGTGTCGGCGCTGACCACGCGGGTCCCTCCGCTGCCGATTCCCACCGACCGAAGCACGGATCGGACCTGCGAGTCGGTGTAGGTGTTGGCGACCCACCAGCCGGCCGCCATGCCCGCGAGCGCCGACGCCCGCGGAAAGAGCTGCCCCTGCAGTTGCTTCCCAACGGCTCGCGCCAGCGTCCCCGCTTCGGCTCCCGCGCGAGCGGTCCAGTCCGGAAGCGGCGCACCACCCGAGGGC
>DASSYY010000265.1:0-7356 GCA_035703025.1 Gemmatimonadales bacterium
GAGCGACGCCACCAGGGCGAGCGCGGCGCAGGCGAGCGGGGTCTCTCGAAATGGCATGGGAGCCTCCAGGGTGGAGGAGGCCGGCGGCGGTGCGCCGCCGGGCGCTCGAGAAAGGAGCGCGCGACCCGGGCAAATGTGACATTTTGGCCTTACGGCGCCACGTAGATTTCCCCGCCCCGCTCCCGGAACTCCGCCGCCTTCGCGGCCATCTCCGCGGCGTAGTCCCGCACGTCCTGCGTGATCTTCATGGAGCAGAACTTGGGGCCGCACATCGAGCAGAAGTGCGCCACCTTGGCGCCTTCGGCCGGGAGGGTCGCGTCGTGGTAGGCGCGCGCGGTCACCGGGTCGAGCGCCAGGTTGAACTGGTCCTCCCACCGGAATTCGAACCGCGCCTTGCTCAGCGCGTCGTCCCACTGCCGGGCCCGGGGATGCCCCTTGGCCAGGTCGGCCGCGTGGGCCGCGATCTTGTAGGCGATCACGCCCGCCTTCACGTCCTCCCGGTTGGGCAGGCCCAGATGCTCCTTGGGTGTGACGTAGCAGAGCATCGCCGTGCCGTACCAGCCGATCATCGCGGCGCCGATGGCGCTGGTGATGTGGTCGTACCCCGGCGCGATGTCCGTGGTGAGCGGGCCGAGGGTGTAGAACGGCGCCTCGCCGCACCACTCGAGCTGCTTCTCCATGTTCTCCTTGATCAGGTGCATCGGCACGTGGCCCGGGCCCTCGTTCATGACCTGCACGCCGTGCTCCCAGGCGATCCTGGTGAGCTCGCCCTGGGTCCGGAGCTCGGCGAACTGCGCCTCGTCGTTCGCGTCGGCGATGCTGCCGGGCCGGAGCCCGTCGCCCAGCGAGAACGAGACGTCGTACGCCGCCATGATCTCGCAGATCTCGCGGAAGCGGGTGTAGAGGAAGCTCTCCCGGTGATGGGCGAGGCACCACTTGGCCATGATCGACCCGCCCCGGCTCACGATGCCGGTGACCCGGTTGGCCGTGAGCGGCACGTAGCGCAGCAGCACGCCCGCGTGCACCGTGAAATAGTCCACGCCCTGCTCCGCCTGCTCCACCAGCGTGTCCCGGTACACCTCCCAGGTCAGGTCCTCGGCCACGCCGCCCACCTTCTCGAGCGCCTGGTAGATCGGCACCGTGCCGATCGGCACGGCGGCGTTCCGGACGATCCACTCGCGGGTCTCGTGGATGTCGGCGCCGGTCGACAGGTCCATCACCGTGTCGGCGCCCCAGAGGGTGGCCCAGCGGAGCTTCTCGACCTCGTCCTCGATCGAGGAGCGCACGGCCGAGTTGCCGATGTTGGCGTTGATCTTCACGTGGAACGCGCGGCCGATGACCATCGGCTCGAGCTCGGGATGGTTGATGTTGGCCGGAATGATCGCCCGCCCGCGGGCCACCTCGCTCCGCACGAGCTCGGCCGGCATCCCCTCCCGGAGTGCCGCGAATTCCATCTCCTCGGTGATCTCTCCCCGGCGGGCGAACTGGAGCTGCGTGATGGGACCGGTCGCGCGGAGCGCCGCGCGCCGGAGCCCCTCGGGCACCAGCGCGGGGTCCCCGGCGGTGCGGCGGCCAGTGTCCTCGATCGCTCGCGCCCGAAGCCAGGAGTGGCGTAGCGGCGGCAGGCCCTGCCGCACGTCGTGGTCCTGGGGCCCGGTCGCGTCGTAGACGCGGATGGGTGGCTCGCCGCCCGACAGGGCGATCTCGCGCACCGGTACCCGCACGCCGAGCGAGCCCTCGAGATACACCTTGGTGGATCGGGGAAACGCCTCGGCGTAGCTCTCCGCGGGAGGCACGGAGGGGGGCTCGGGCGGGCGGGGGGGCTGGCGGCGGGTGGTGCGGGTGGCCATTGCAGACGCTCCATGAGTCTGGCGTATGGAGGCGCAGCGCAGGCGCGTGAGGCGCGGGCGCCGCACTCCCTTCGCCGGTATCAACCGGATCAGGTTCCAAGGGTGACATCTCAATCCCCCAGCGCACTTTGCGCCGAGGGATGCCCCTGGCGGCATGTGAATGGTAAGGGTTTGGCTCAAGTTCTGCAGTACCCTGGTAGGCAGGAAGCAGCCGCGGGCCGTCCCGGACCCCCACCGGAAGGCAGAAACGTTGAATCACCGTACGGCGCGTCGGGCCACTCTCCCCTCACGGCCCGCGCTGGTTCGACCCACGCGAACGCCTCGCTGATCCGTCGCCACCGCGACGTGTCGCCCGACGCCCTCGTGCCTCGAACCGGAGCACGAGGGCGTCATGTCTTCGGGGAACCGGACTGTCGACTGTCACGTTGCACCCACAGAGTCTTCCACCAGGAGCGAGCGGGACCATGCGCAGGCTCGGGATCGTCACCGTCATGACGGCGCTGCTGCTGCCGGCCGGAGCCCATCGGGCCGGCGCGGTGCAGCGCCTGATCGACGTGCGGCAGATCGCCTCCGACACCCTGCGCGACGTGGCCCTGGCCACCTTCGAGAACGGCCGGCCCGTCATCTACTACAATCCGGTCCTGCTGCAGCAGTTCGGCCCGCGGCTCACCTCGTTCTTCTTCGCCCACGAGTACGGGCACATCCGGTACGGGCACACCGGCGCGGCGCTTGCCGCGGGCGAGGGTGATCCGACCACGCAGCGCCAGCGCCAGGAGCTCGAGGCCGACTGCTACGCCACGCGCACCCTGGCCGAGTCGGAGCCCGAGACGGTCGGCGCTGCGCTGCGCTTCTTCAACCGCATGGGTCCGTTCCGGTTCGACGCCTGGCATCCGAGCGGGTCCCAGCGGGCGGCCAAGATCCTGGCCTGCCTGCCGCAGGCGGAGGACCAGACCGCCGAGCGGACGCCAGGCGAGCCGACAAATTCGTCGGATCGTTCGAGCGTTCCCAACACTCCTGTCACCGGCCCGGTGACGGCGGCGGTCCCGCCCGACGCTCCTCCCACCTAAGTCGTTGCGCCGACAGACCGGCCGCGGACGCGGCCGGCATAGGCTTCGTCCTGCCGCATGGAACGGGCATTGCCCTGGTGATGGGGATCTCCCATCGTTCCCCCTCGCCTCCTGGAGCCCCCATGCGCACTGTGTATCTCGCCGCCGCGTTCGTCGCCGGCGCCGCCCTGGCCGGCTGTTCCAAGCCCGAGCCCGCGGCCGGCGCCCCCTCGCCCGATGTCGTCACCGTCGACTCCGCCAAGACGACCGCCGACTCCACCACCGCCGCCGTCCCCGACTCGGCGACCAAGGCACCGGACTCGACAGTGGTACACGATTCCATGAGCAGCATGAAGGATTCAGCCGCGACGACGGTGCCCGATTCGGTCACCAAGCCCTGACCCGTGTTGACAAGGCTCCCGAGGACTGCTAGCCTACCTGTATGATTATGCGCTCGACCGTATCCGCCCGGTCCAACCGGCTCGTCGCCCTCGCGGGGGCCATGGCCTGTTGTTGTATGTGCGGTTTCCCACCCGACCGGACGACCTGACGGCTCGACGTTCACACGTGTTCATGTGAAGCCCGCAGGCAGCGTCCTGCGGGCTTTTTCGTTTTTGGCACCTGGAGAAATCGCAATGGCCGGTGAGACCCTGGTGACGACCGAAGTCGACGAAAGCTCCAGCCCCGAGGAGATCGTGGCCTGGGCGCTCCGCCGGTTCGCCCACCGCGAAGTGGTCCTCTCGACGTCGTTCGGGATGGAGGGCTGCGCGCTGATCGACATGGTGGCGCGCCACAGCGTGCCGGTCCGGGTGATCTGGCTCGACACGATGTTCCTCTTCCCGGAGACCTACGCGCTCCGCGACCGGATCGTGGCGCGCTATCCGCACCTCCGGTTCGAGAACCGGGGCACGACGCTCACCCCCGAGGCCCAGGCCGAGCGGTTCGGCCCGGAGCTCTGGCGGCGGGATCCCAACCGCTGCTGCGCGCTCCGGAAAGTCGAGCCGATGAAGGCCGCCCTCGCCGGCGTCGACGTCTGGCTCACCGGGATCATGCGGAGCCAGAGCCCGCAGCGCTCCGCGCTCCGCGTCGTGGAGTGGGACTGGAGCTACGAGCTGCTCAAGGTGAGCCCGCTCGCGGGCTGGGACCGGGGGCGGGTCTGGGACTACGTGCGCACCCACGGCGTTCCCTACAACGAGCTGCACGAGCGCGGCTATCCCACGCTCGGCTGCACTCACTGCACCGCGCCGGTGCCGGGCGCCGGGCCCGTGAAGTACTCGCGCAGCGGCCGCTGGTCCGGCACGGACAAGACGGAGTGCGGTCTCCACTTCGACACCACCAGACAGCTCATCGGAAAGTGAAGCCAGCGATGACCGGACAGCCGGAATCCAAGGTCGAAGTCGCCAAGCGCCACGGCCGCCACCTGCGCGGCACCATCGCCGAGACGCTGACGTCGGAGCGAAGCCACTTCGGCCACGACGACGTGGCCCTGCTCAAGTTCCACGGGACCTACCAGCAGGACGACCGCGACGCCCGCCGGCGGCTCGAAGCCGCCGGCCTCGAGAAGGCGTACTCGTTCATGGTGCGGGTGGCGATTCCCGCCGGCGCCGTGACGGCCGAGCAGTATCTCGGGCTCGAGCGCCTCGCCGACGGACACGCCAACGGCACGCTCCGGGTGACGACCCGCCAGGGCTTCCAGTTCCATGGCGTGCTGAAGGGCGACCTCAAGGGCACCATCGCCGCCGTCAACGAGGCGCTCCTCACCACCATTTCGGCCTGCGGCGACGTCCAGCGCAACGTCATGGGCTGCGCCGCGCCGCTGGGCGACGCGGACCACGCCACCGTGCGCCAGGTGGCCGAGGCCTTGGCGGCGGAGCTCCGTCCGTCCACCCGCGCCTATCACGAGATCTGGCTCGACGGTGAGAAGCAGGTCTCGACCGAGGCGGAGGAGCCGTTCTACCGGGACCGCTACCTGCCGCGGAAGTTCAAGACCGCCGTCGGCCTCTCGACCGACAACTGCGTCGACATCTGGGCCCAGGACGTGGGCCTCCTCGCGATCGTGCAGGACGGCCGCATCCAGGGCTTCAACCTGCTGGTGGGCGGCGGGCTGGGCATGACCCACAACAAGGGCGACACCACTGCCCGGCTGGCCCAGCCGCTCGGGTTCGTGCCGACGGCGCACGGCGTCGAAGCGGTGCGGCTGGTGGCGGCGATTTTCCGCGACCACGGCAACCGCAGCGACCGGCGCCACGCGCGGCTCAAGTATCTGCTTGCCGAATGGGGAATCCAGCGGTTCCGCGAGGAGTTTCAGCGCCGCGCGTCGTTCACCCTCGGTCCGGCGGTCGCCCTCGCCCCGCTCCCGTTCCACGATCATCTCGGCCGCCACCGGCAGCGGGACGGGCGCTGGTTCTACGGCGTCTTCGTCCAGAGCGGGCGCATCGTCGACACCGGCGACCACCGGCTCAAGACGGCGCTGCACGAGATCGTCACCCGGCTCCGGCCCGGCATCCGGCTGACCGGCCAGCAGAACCTGCTCCTCACCGACCTCGACGCCGACGGCACCGAGACCGTCGAGCGCATTCTTCAGGCGCACGGCGTGCCGCTCCCCGCGCAGCTTTCCGCGGCTCGGCGGTTCTCGATGGCCTGCCCGGCCCTCCCGACCTGCGGACTGGCCGTGGCCGAGTCGGAGCGCGCAATCCCGGCGATCCTCGACCAGTTCGAGGCCGAGCTCGAGAGCCTCGGGCTCCGGGATGCCCCGCTCACGATCCGGATGACCGGCTGCCCCAACGGCTGCGCCCGTCCCTACACCGCGGACCTGGCCTTCGTGGGGCGCTCGCTCGGGCTCTACCACGTGTATGTCGGCGGCGGGCTCGCCGGCGACCGGCTGGTGGACCTCTACCGCGCGGACGTGCCGGTCGAGGAATTGCTGCCCACGATGCGGCCGCTGCTCCAGCGGTGGGCCGCCGAGCGCAGCGGCGGCGAGGGGCTGGGCGACTTCTACCAGCGGCTCATGGGTCTCCGCGCGGTCCGCTCGGTGGTGACCGGCCGGGAGCTGCCGACGATCGACCTGGTGCCGCTCGAGGTGGCGCGATGAGCGGCCGCGCACTGGTGCTGGCCGCGCACGGCTCCCGCCGCGATCCCTCCGCCAACGCACTCGTCCGCCGGCTGGCCGAGTCGCTGCGTGGCCGCCGGTTGTTCGACGAAGTCGCGGCGGCGTTTCACCAGGGCGAGCCCGGCTTCGACAGCGTGCTCGACGAGCTCGCCGCCGACGAGGTCACGGTGGTGCCGTTTCTCACGAGCGCCGGACACTACAGCGAGGTGGTGCTGCCGGAGGCCCTCGGCCGCAACCAGCGCTTCGCCGACGTCCGGCTTCGGCAGACGCCGCCGGTCGGCACGCACGCCGGCGTGGCACCGCTCGTGGCCCGGCGGGTCACCGAGCTCCTGCGCGAGCAGCACGCCGAGCGCGACACGGTGGCGCTGGTGCTCGTGGGACATGGCACCGCACGGCATCCGCAGAGCCGCGCCGCCACCGAGCAGCTCGCCGAGACGCTCCGGCGGCGCAAGGTGGCGGGCGAAGTCGTCGCGGCGTTCCTGGACGACGACCCGCCGGTCGACGCGGTCGTCGCCGGGCTCCGGCAGCCGACCGTGCTGGTGGTGCCGTTCCTCATCGGCGGCGGGGCGCACGCGCTCGAGGACATTCCCCGCCTGGCGGGACTGGCCGAGGGATCGGATCCGCGTCGGGGCAGCGTCCGCGGCCGGCTGTTCCTGATCGACGACGCCGTGGGCACTTATCCGGGGCTCGAGGAGATCGTGGTGGACCTCGCGCGCCGGCATACGCCGCCGCCTGCGCCGCGCTTCCGGCCCCGCATGGTGACGCACGTCCGGAAGGAGCCGGGGACGGTGCACCTCGTCGGCGGCGGTCCCGGCGATCCCGGCCTCATCACCTCGCGCGGGCTCGACCTGCTTCGGACCGCCGACGTCGTCGTGCACGACCGCCTGATCGGGCCGGAGCTGCTGCACGTGGCGCGCGCGGACGCGGAGCTGATCGACGTGGGCAAGGGACCGGGACACGCGCCGTACGCGCAGGCAGAGATCAACGCGCTGCTGGTCGAGCGCGCGCACGGCGGCCGGACCGTGGTCCGGCTCAAGGGCGGCGATCCCTTCGTGTTCGGGCGGGGGAGCGAGGAGGCGGCGGCGTGCCGCGCGGCCGGCGTGCCGGTGTACGTGGTGCCGGGTGTGACGAGCGCCATCGCGGGCCCGGCGGCCGCGGGGATTCCCGTGACCGCCCGGGGCCTGGCGCGCTCGTTCGCGGTGGTCACGGCGCACCAGGCTGGGGATGAGAGCCTGGGGGATCTGCGCGGCCTGGCCGCCGTCGACACGCTCGTCGTGCTCATGGGCCGGACGAACCTCGGCGCGCTCGCGGCCCAACTCACCGAGGCCGGGCGCGATCCGAGCACGCCGGC
>DASSYY010000305.1:0-4525 GCA_035703025.1 Gemmatimonadales bacterium
GACGTCTACGCGCCGACGCAGGACCCCGGGACGGTCAGCCAACTGGCCCAGGCGCTGACCGGACTCGACGCTTCGGCGGTCGAGGTCCATACCACGATCATGGGCGGCGGGTTCGGGCGGCGGTTCGAGATGGACTGGGTCATCGATTCGATCCGGATCTCCAAGGCTCTCAGCCGGCCGGTCCAGGTCGTGTGGACCCGTGAGCACGACATGCAGCACGACAACTACCGCCCGGCGAGCTACCACGTCCTGCGTGGCGGGCTCGATCGCGCCGGCAAGCTGGTGGCATGGACCCACCGGGTCGTGGCGCCTTCCGTCATCGCGTGGCATGCTCCCGGGGTGCTGCCGCCCGGCTCGGCCGCGGCGGCGGGCGAGGCGCTGGACGGCGCCGCCGATCTGGCGTACGCCATACCGAACCTGCGAGTGGACTACTGCCCGGTGCGGACGCCGGTGCCGGTGGGCTGGTGGCGCTCGGTCTATGCCTCACAGACCTGCTTTGCCAACGAGACCTTCCTGGACGAAATCGCCCGGGCGGCCGGCCGCGATCCGCTGGATCTGCGGCGCGAGCTGCTGGCCGATTCGCCCCGGCACCTGGCGGTGCTGAACCGGGCCGCGGAGTTGGCCGGGTGGGGCACGCCGCTGCCGGCGGGGCGGGGTCGCGGCATCGCCATCCACAAGTTCTTCAGCGATGCCATCGTCGCCGAGGTGGCGGAAGTGACGGTGGGAGAGAAGGGGCTTCGGGTGGACCGCGTCGTGTGCGCCATCGACTGCGGATTGGCCCTCAATCCCGACATCATCACGGCCCAGATGGAGGGCGGTATCGTCTACGCCCTGAGCGCGGCCCTCAAGGGGGCCATCACGCTGGAGGCCGGCCGGGTCAAGCAGAGCAACTTCCACGACTACCCGGTGCTTCGGCACTCGGAGATGCCGCGGGTGGAGGTCTCCATTCTGGAGAGCAGCGAACCCCCCCACGGGGTCGGCGAGCCGGCGGTCCCCCCGCTCGCCCCCGCCGTCGCGAACGCGGTGGCCATGGCCACCGGGAAACCGGTGCGCCGGCTGCCGCTCGCGCTCGGGTAGCGTCCCGCAGGCTCGACCGCGCCGGGGTCGTGGGGCCGCACCGCCCCATGGCCCCTAAGTGCGGGCGCCTCTATATTTTCCCCCCATGCAGTCCGCCCAGATCCGCCGCTTGTTTCTCGACTTTTTCGTCGCCAAGGGGCACCGAGAGGTGCCTTCTTCGTCATTGGTGCCCGCCGATGACCCGACCCTGCTGTTCACCAATGCCGGCATGGTCCAGTTCAAGCGCACGTTCTTGGGCCAGGAGCGGCGCGACTACGTCCGGGCCACGACCTGCCAGAAGTGCGTGCGGGCGGGAGGGAAGCACAACGATCTCGAGCAGGTGGGCCACACCAAGCGGCACCACACCTTCTTCGAGATGCTGGGCAACTTCTCCTTCGGCGACTACTTCAAGCGCGACGCGATCGCGTTCGCCTGGGAGTTCGTGACCAGCCCCGCCTATCTGGGCATCCCGGCCGACCGGCTGCGGGTGACGGTGCACCACACCGACGGCGAGGCGCGGGCATACTGGCGCGAGGTGTCGGGCCTGCCCGACCACCGGATCTACGGGCTCGGCGACAAGGACAACTTCTGGCAGATGGGCGACACCGGACCGTGCGGCCCGTGCACCGAGATCTACGTGGATCTCGAGTGGCGGCCCGGGGACGTGCCCCGTGAGATCGAGCGGGCGGAATTCGAGGAGCTCGCCGAAGCGGGCCGGTTCCTCGAGATCTGGAACCTCGTGTTCATGCAGTTCGACCGGTCGGCGGACGGAACGCTGACGCCGCTGCCGAAGCCCTCGGTGGACACCGGCGCCGGGCTGGAGCGGATCGCGGCGGTGCTCCAGGGCGAGGACGACAACTTCCACACCGACGCGTTCCAGCCCCTGATCGACCGGGTGGGCGAGCTGGTAGGTCGGCCGTATGATCGGGACGCCGCCGAGCGCGCGTCGTACCGCGTGCTCGCGGACCACGCCCGCGCGGTCAGCTTCCTGCTGGCGGACGGGGTCTATCCGGGCAACGAGGGCCGCGGCTACGTGCTGCGCCGGATCCTCCGGCGGGCGGTGCGCCATGCCTGGCTGCTCGGCCGCCGCGCGCCCACCCTGGCCCCGCTCACGGAGGTGGTCGTGGCCCAGATGGGCGACGTCTACCCCGAGCTCACCGCCAAGGCCGGGTACATCCGCGAAGTGACCGAGAACGAGGAGCACCGCTTCCTCGAGACCATCGAGGGCGGCCTCCGCCGGCTGGAGGAGATCTTCGGGTCGGGCACCCGGGTCATCCCCGGCGAAGAAGCGTTCAAGCTGTACGACACCTTCGGCTTTCCGATCGACCTCACTGCGATCATCGCCGAGGAGCGGGGCGTCTCGGTCGATACGGCGGGCTTCGATCGCGCCTACCGGGAGCAACAGGAGCGCTCGCGCGCCGCGCGGACCAGCGGGAAGACCGCGGCGCCGGCCGTGCACGTCCCGAAGGCCGGGAAGTGGCGCAGCGTCAAGCGGGGCAAGCAGAAGTTCGTCGGCTACCAGACCACGGAGTCCGACACCGACATCCTCGCCTTCCGCCAGGAGGGCCCGCGGGTCGATCTCATCCTGCGCGAGAACCCGTTCTACGTCGAGTCCGGCGGGCAGGTGAGCGACGTGGGCGGCGTGGCCGGTCACGGCTGGTCGCTGTCGGTGGACGCCGTGCGCAAGGATCCCAAGGGTACGGTGGTGAGCGGCACCTTCGGCGAGACCTTCGAGCCCGACACCGTGCGGGCGGCGGTGGACGCGCCCCGGCGTCACGACATCGAGCGGAATCACAGCGCTACGCACCTGGTCCACTACGCGCTTCGGAAACATCTGGGCCCGCACGTGCGGCAGCAGGGATCGCTGGTGGAGCCCGACCGGCTGCGATTCGACTTCTCGCACCACGGCCCGATCGACGCCGCCACGCTGCATGCGATCGAGCAGGACGTCAACGAGCTGGTGCTCGCCAACGAACCGGTCGTCACGCGAGAGATGGCCTACCCCGACGCCCTCGCGCTGGGCGCGATGGCCTTCTTCAGCGAGAAGTACGGCGACCGCGTGCGGGTGGTGCAGATGGGCCCGTCGATCGAGCTGTGCGGCGGCACGCACGTCCGCACGACGGGGCAGGTGGGCACATTCCGGGTATCGGGCCAGAGCGGCGTGGCGGCGGGAGTGCGCCGGATCGAGGCGCTCACCGGCACGGGTGCGCTCCGTGCCGTGCGGGAGCTGGAGCAGCGGCTGGCGCAGGTGGCCGACGCGCTCAAGGCACAGCCCGAGCACCTGGTGCGGCGGGTCGAGCAGCTGCTCGAGGAGCGGCAGCGGCTCGAGTCCCGCCTGGCGGAGGCGCTGCGCTCGGGCGGCGGGGGTGCGGTCGCCGGCGACACGGTGGACGTGAACGGCGTGCAGGTGACGATCGCCGAGATCGCGACCGACGACCGGGACGAGGTGGGGCAGATGGCGGACCGGTTCCGGGAGGGAAAGCGCAACGCGGTGCTCGTCCTCTTCAGCAGCGGCGGCCGCGGCGCCATCCACGTGACCCTGACCGACGACCTCGTGGGGGCGGGGCGCAAGGCGGGCGACCTGGTCAACCGGATCGCGGCGCTGAGCGGCGGCAAGGGCGGCGGCCGTCCGCACTTCGCGTCCGCCGGGGCGGGCGACCCGTCCAAGTTGCCGGCTGCCCGGGCGGCGACGCCCGCTCTGGTGGCGGACTGGCTCAACGGGAACCGCGGCGGGTGAGCGCGCTGGCGGACTGGCTCGATCGGCACTCGGCCGGCGCGCCGCCCGCCCTCCGCGCCCGCGCGCGGGAGCACGCGCTCGCGACGTCGACCCGGCAGCCGCTGCCGGCCGCACTGGCGCTCGCCGGGCGCGAGGCGCTCGAGCGGGTGGCGGCGCACCCGGGGGACCGCTCGGTGGCGCTCGATCTTCTGGCCGCGGACGCGCTCATCACCCTGGCCCTCCTGGCCCAGGCGCAAGAGGCGCCCGGGGAACTCGGCGCCTTCGCCACCTCCATCCTCCAGGCCGTCCGGCCCGGCTCGTGATCGACCTGCACTCTCATCTCCTGCCCGGCGTGGATGACGGCTCGCGAACGGTCGAGCAGTCGGTGGGGGTGCTCCGGCGGATGGCCGAGCGCGGCATCACCGACGTCTGCCTCACCCCCCACATCCGCGCGCAGGAGGCGGCCACGGCGCCGCCCGAGCGGCACGACGCGGCCTTCGCCGCGCTTCGCGCCGAGGCGCCCGAGCTGCCGCGGCTGCATCGCGGCGCCGAGGTGATGCTCGACCGGCCGTTGCCGCTGGGGGGCGACCGGATGCGCCGGATCACCCTCGGCGGGACGCGGTACCTGCTGGTCGAGTTTCCCCGGCTCGTGTCGGTGGACGCCGTGACCAACGCGCTGAGCCGCGTGCGCGAGGCGGGGTTCACGTCGGTGCTGGCGCATCCCGAGCGGTACAGCTGCTGCTCGGTCGGCAC
>DASSYY010000314.1:0-4189 GCA_035703025.1 Gemmatimonadales bacterium
CCGGTCCCTGAGCGGTGCGAAGGCGGCTTTTCGGATCCTGCTCATCCCTTCGCTCCGCTCAGGTGACCGTATCGGCCGCGCTCTCAACCGTCCGCCCGTACAAAGCCGAGATCAGGCCGGCTCCCCGAGAGTCTGGCGAAATGCCGGATTCCTTGACGGCTACGATAGTATAAGCAACTGCAGCTAAAGCACTTGGCATATGGCTCACCGCTTGCAACCCAGACCATCAGACTCCCCTTTCCGTCGCAAACGGTTCACCGCCATCAACCTCGAGTCGTGCATGACCTGTCGTCTCATCGGGACGTTGGCAGTTGCGATCGCTTGCGGAGCGGCCGGGGCAGTGCCGGCCCATGCCCAGTCCCTCGCGCCCAAAGAGCGCGACGCACTCGAGGCGTGGTACCGCCGCACGGCCGAGCGGACCAAGCGCGGGGAGTGGGGCGTGGCGATCGGCACGATGGACGGCCGGGTGCTCTGGAGCATGAGCCCCGAGCTGGCCCTCATTCCGGCCTCGACCGCCAAGGTGTTCACGACCGGGTTCACCCGGGCGCGGGTCGGGGGGGAGTCGCGGATCGTCACGCGCGTCGTGGGTGATGGCGTGCTCGAGCCAACATCCGGCCGGTGGCAGGGCACCTGGGCGCTCGAGCTCGGCGGGGACTGGACCCTCGACCGGAGCGGTCGGGACGGGCCCAAGCTGCGGGAGCTCGCCCGTCGGCTCCGTGCTCGCGGAGTCCGCCAACTGGAGGGCCCTCTGGCCCTGACCAGCCGGACCGGACCTGCCAGCAGCCACTATCCGAGTGTCTGGGCCGCCGACTTCGAAGGGCAGCTCTACGCGCCGCCCGTCGGTCCCGTCGCGCTTCACGAGAACACGATCTCCCTGACCTATCGGCCCGGCCGCGACACCGGCGCGCCGCCGACCCTGGTCAGCGCCTATCCCGAAGGTGTGGATCGCCTCATCCGCATGGCGGCAACGACCGTGAGCGGAAGCGGCGGGCGACTCTGGCTCACGCCCAACGCCGACGGCGGGTGGACTCTCAACGGGACGATCGGACTCTATCGCCGGACGGTGGGATTCTCGGCGGTGGCACACGACCCGTCGGTGCTTCTCACGGCCGCGTGGGCGGCCGCGCTCGAGCGGGCGGGCATCCGGTGGGTCATGCCTGGCGGTCCCGTCGTGCTCGCTCCGAGGGCCGCGTCGGTGCTGGCGCAGGTCGAGTCGGCGCCGTTCGACACCGTCGCGATGGAGGTGAACCGCCGCAGCCTCAACATCGGGGCCGAGCTGATGCTGCAGTGGGGGGCGGGCAGCCAGACCACCGGACCGGCGCTCGTCACCGAGCACGTGCGCCAGGTGGTGGGGCCCTCCGCCCGGGTGTCGCTGGTCGACGGCAGCGGCCTGAGCGAGCTCAACCGCATCAGCCCGATGACCCAGATGCTCTACCTCGCCCGCTACCCGCAGCTCCCCGGCAACCAGCAGTTTCCCATGCTGCTGCCGGCCAACGGCACCGGCACGCTCCGCCGTCTGCGCGGAGGGATGAGCCGCGGGGTGGTGCACGCCAAGACCGGCACGCTCGACGATGTGGCGACGCTGGCCGGCTACCTGGGACGTCCCGACGGCGTCCTCGTCATCTCGCTCATGTACAACGGGCCGCGTATCGGCCCGGCGCGGGCGGCTGAGTGGGAGCTGTTCCGGCTCCTGGGCGCGGAAGGCGTGGACCTGCGCGGGGCGCTCGAGACGCACATGGGCGGTCCCAGCACGTCGGGTGACGAGTAGGCGGCTTCGCTGGCTGCTGCAGGCCGGCTTCTCCATCCTGCTGCTTGCGGGGCTCTACCTCGTCCGGATTCGATCGGACGGCGGTGGCGGCCCGCCCTCCGGTCCCATCGGTCGCTCCTCCGCTCCGACACCAGCTCCCACCGAGACCTCACTGATCGAGGCCTATCGCGCGCACCGCTCAAACATCGAGCTGGCGATCGGGGGGCGGGTGACGCGCGTGCTGGCCGATGACCGCGACGGCTCGCGCCACCAGCGGTTCCTCGTGTCCGTGGCGGACCGGGTGAGCGTGCTGGTGGCACATAACGTCGATCTCGCGCCGAGGGTGCCGCTCGCGCCCGGCGACTCGGTCGAGCTCCGCGGCGAGTACGAGTGGAACGACCGCGGCGGCGTGATGCACTGGACCCACCGGGACCCCGACAGCCGGCACGAGGCCGGGTGGATCCGTCACGACGGACGGCTCTACCAGTAGGTCCCACGAGGAGACGGCATGACGATCTTCGCCCCCCAGCGCGACACCCTCGCCTCCGATCTCCGCATGTCGGAGATCCTTTCGGCGCTCTCCTACGCCCTCGACATCACCGAAGGGCAGCCCGAGGGACACGCGGTGCGCACCTGCCTGATCGGAATGCGGATCGCCCAGGGCGCGGCACTGCCGGCGGCCGACCGCGCACCCCTGTTCTACGCGCTCCTGCTCAAGGACCTCGGCTGCTCGAGCAACGCGGCCCGGCTGTGCTCGCTGTTCGGGGCGGACGACCGGCGGCTCAAGCGCAACCACAAGCTGACCGACTGGTCGTCGCCGCTTCCGAGCCTGGCCTACGCGCTCAGGCACGCGACGCCCGAGGCCTCCCCGCTCGCGCGCGTGCTGCGCGTGGCGAAGCTCGGTGCGACGGCGCAGGGCGCGGGGCGGCAGATGACCCAGGCGCGCTGCGATCGCGGCGCGGAGATCGCGTCGCTACTCGGCTTCACCGCGGCGACGCAGGAGGCGATCCGCGCCCTGGACGAGCACTGGGACGGCCACGGGCTGCCGCTTGGCCTGCGCGGTGAGGCGATTCCCCCGCTGGCGAGGATCGTGGGGCTGGCACAGACGGTGGAGGTGTTCGCGAGCACCTTCGGCGTCGACGCGGCGATGGCCATCGCGCTCGAGCGGCGCGGGACCTGGTTCGATCCGCTGCTGGTGGACGTGCTGCGCTCGTTCCGCCGTGACCGCGCCTTCTGGGCGTCGGTGTTCGCGCCCGATCCCAGGGCGGGCCTCTCCGCCTTCGAGCCCGAGGAGGAGGTCCTCGTCGCCGGCGAAGCCCAGCTCGATCTCATCGCCGAAGCGTTCGCGCGGGTCATCGACGCCAAGTCGCCGTACACCTACCAGCACTCCGAGCGGGTCGCGGAGCTGGCCGCAGGCATCGGAGAGCTGCGCGGGTTCGACGCGGACGACCTCCGCAGGCTCCGCCGCGCCGCGCTGCTGCACGATATCGGCAAGCTCGGCGTGTCCAACCGCATTCTCGACAAGCCCGCTCGACTGACCGACAGCGAGATGGCACAGGTGCGACTGCACCCGCACTTCACCGAGCGGATCCTCGGACGGGTCGCCGCCTTCGAGGGGATTCGCGAGATCGCGAGCTCGCACCACGAGCGGCTGGACGGGCGAGGCTACCACCGCGGCGTGGATGGATCGCGACTCTGCCCTTTGAGCCGGGCGCTGGTCGTGGCGGACATCGCCGAGGCGCTGCTGGCGGAGCGGCCCTACCGGGCAGGGCTGCCGTGGGAGGAGGTCCTGCAGATGCTGAAGAAGGATGCCGGCACGGCCGTGTGCGCGGAGAGCGTTGCCGCGCTAGAGGCGAGTCGGGGGTAAAGATAGGGCGAAGCCCGCGTCCTCGGGGTTCAGGAAGCCGAGAGATCCGTCAGTACCCGCTCGACGACCGCCTCCACCCCGGCGCCGTCCCGCACGCTGCCCTGCGCCATCCGGGCGTTTCCGCCGCCACGTCCTCCGTTCGCCTCGAGTGCCGGCTTGAGAGCGCGTCCGGCGTCCACTCCGGTGTCGGCACCAGTCGCGACCAGGACGCTTGGTGGATGCGCGACGGCCCCGACGAATACCCCGTTCGGCAGCCCGCTGTAGGCCTGGGCCAGTCCCCGGAGCCGCTCCACTGGTCCGACCGCCTCGCGCACCACGGCCACGCGGTGCCCGCGGGCGTTCGGCGGGGTGGACGTGTGGAGCTCGCGCGCCCGGTAGCCCGCGACGGCCTCCTCGAGGTCGCGGCGGGCCGAGGCGCCCGTCTTGAGCTCCGCCCGCTGGGCCTCGAGCAGCGACGGGAGCTCGTCCGCCGTGGCCGAGTACGCCACCGCGATAACGGAGACCAGGTCCGCGTCGGCGCGAGCCCGGCGAATCGCCCGGCCGCCGCAGAGGAACTCCAACCGCACCTGCTGCTT
>DASSYY010000022.1:0-4851 GCA_035703025.1 Gemmatimonadales bacterium
CGCGGCCATCATCTCGAGCTGAAACGCCTCGTCGAAGCGTGCGTTCATCAGCTTGAGCGCGAGCCGGAGCGGTACCGACCCGGCGGCATCACGGATCCGGCCGGGGACCTCGCGCAGCCAGCGAAGGATGCTGCCGCGCTCGTCGGACAGCGCGTCGCCGGCGAGGGTGGGTGAGAAGTCCTTCTCGATCGGGAAGGGGCCCGCGCCCCAGGCGTCCGCGAGCCGGCGGGTGGTGTGGCGGTATTCGGCATCGCGAAAGGGCTCGCCGAGCCGGGGCAGATGGTACTTGACCGAGGGCACGGTGAGCATGCTGCCCGACCGGGTGAGATCGCCTGCGAGGCGGACGAGGGCGAGGTAGTCGTCGAAGGACCGGTCCCATCCCCTGCCCTTCCAGGTGACGGTCCAGCCCTCGCGGCCGTCAACGGCCCGCCGCCGCTCGACCCGCATCTTCGTCTCGTGGACCGCCCAGGCGGCCATCGACCGCTCGCCGGCGGGGTCCTCGGCGATCACGGTCTTGAGGACCACGAAGGCGAGGCCGGCGGCACGATCGGTCTCGAGCTGCTCGGCGTTGAGCGAGAGCTGCCCCGACCCCTTCCCGATCGGATGCGGGATCGGAACGCCGAGGTAGCGCGCCGTCAGGTCGATGCCGTACGCCTCGCGGATGTGCACGGCCGCCTCGCGAGGCAGACCGCGCCCGAACCGCTCGAAGTCACGCGTGAGCTGGTCGGGCATCGCGGGCGCGGACCTCGCGGGCGCGGGCCTCGCGGACGACGCGCTCGACGGCGTCGCGCTCGCCTGGGGGAAGCGAGGGACCCCAGGGATCGTCGCAGGCGTCCGCCGGCACCGCCCCGTCGGCCGCGGCGGCCCAGAGCATCCGGCGCACGTACCCCTCCATCGGCGCGATGAAGGTGGCCAGCGCGAGACGGTCGCACAGCGCCGACCGCGCATGAAAGGCCGGCCAATCGCCTTCGGCATAGGCCTTGAGAAGCCCCGCCTGGAGATCGGGCAGCGCCGCCCCCATCCCGACGAGGGCGGCACGGGCGCCGAGCATGATCGAATAGCCGAGGAAGCGGTCCTCGCCCGTGATCAGCAGCTTGTCGGGATGGCGCTCCATAAGCGCGGCCAGCCGCTGGAAGGTCATGACCGAGTCGAGCGTCGCCACCTTGATCCCGATCACACCGGGCAGGTCCAGGATCGCGTGGAGCGTGGCGTCGTCGTAGGCTACGCCGCCCGCCGCCTCGTACAGCCAGAAGGCGATGACGGGCAGCTCCCGGCTCAGCCGCGCGTGGTGCGCGACGGGATCGGCGGACGCGGGAAAGGCGAGCAGCGCGTCGGCGTGGCCGCGGCGGGCCTCGATGGCCATCGTGATGTCGCGCGCGCCTGCCACGATCACCCGGTTGGGCATGGCCTCGCGCCAGGTCTCCAGCACCGTGCGCCGCTGCTCGGCCGAGAGGTGCGGGCCGCGGCCGGTGTGGGCCCAGACCGCGACTCCCGCGACCGGCTGTGCAGCCATCCAGCGGGCGTAAGCGCGCTGGGCCGTCTCGTCGAGCTCGGTCCCGCGGAACGGGACGGGCACGGCCGGGACGAGTCCCCACTCGAGCCGGGCGGCGAGGGCGCCGGTCATGCCGTCACCGCGCGGAGCCGCGGTGGCGCTCGCGGAGATAGCGCTGCTCCTCGAGCACCGCCCGGAGCGGGACGCCGACGCTCAGCCGGAGCGCCACTTCGCGGTCAACCAGCCGGACGACCGTCCCCACCACCCGGACTTCTTCCCCGCGGCGGAATCGCACGATGCCTTCGACTTCATCGCCCAGCACTCGCCGCTCGTCGTCCGCGGCCCGGTAGCGCAGCCCCTGCTCGGAAACGTTCATCACCTCCCGCTGCGACCCGTCCACCAGGAAGCGCGGCCGGGCCGCGGTGGGATACTCGATCCGGTAGTGCTCACGCTCGAACTCATACTCGCTCATGATGGGCTCAGCGCGCTCGCGTTGCCGCTCTCGATCGCCGTCCGATCCGCCGCGGAGCAATCGAGCAGGTCCAGCTTGGCGCCGGCGTTCTCGGGAATCCGGAGCGGCTGGCCCGTGCCGAGGACGAAGCGGGCGGCGCCGACGGTGCCGAGCAGCGCCTGCAGATGGTCCTCGGGCGGCCCCCAGATCCAGCAGATGTCCCACCAGACGCGGCTCGCCTCGGCGGGCGTCGACCCGAAGTGCACCTCCTCGATGAACGGCCGGTCGGCGTGAGTGACCAGCAACCGGACTCGCGAGTCGCTGCGGAGCAGCGCCCGCACGGCCGCGGCCGGAAGCTCGGACGCGCCATCGTTCGGATGGCGCTGGCGTCCGTCCTCCAACCGGACCGCGACGCTGAGGGGCATGCCTGCCTCGCCGCAAGCCGCGGCGAGCCCGCGCATGGCGGCACCCGCCGGATCGATGCCGTAGAAGGTCGGGTCGGCTCGAACCGCGGGCGCGCCGGCATCCACGGCGCCGCGAAGCGTGGCCTGCCAGCCGGCCAGGCCGGGATGCACCGCCGGCACCGGCCGAAGGCGCGGCTGACGTCCGCCGAGCTCGAGGAGCCAGGCGTTCCCTTCCGTCGGATCGCGCCAGAAGACACCGGGGAGGTGGGTCACCCAGGCCTGGTCGAGCCCGGTGCGATCCATGGCGGCCAGCAGCGCGTCGGGTGAGGTGCCCGGCACTCGGCGGAATGGATACGCGCCGACGAAGGCGTTGACGTCGATACGCATCAGTCGGCGGGGAAGGCGCCCGGCGGGAAGAGGCCGGCGGCGTTGCGCCAGCGGACCCGCTCGAGGTCGGCCGGCGAGAGCAGGTGTTCGAGGTAGCGGAGCTTGGCCCAGCCGGTCTCGATCGTCAGGTCGCAGCCCCAGAGGAGGCGCTCGACGCCGACGGCGTCCAGACAAGCCTCGAGCATCCCGCCGTCCACACCGCTGCCCGAGAGATCGACGAAGACGTTGGGCATGCCACGGAGGTCGTGCAGCGAGTGCAGCCAGTCACCGCCGCCGCCGATGTGGGCCAGCAGGAAGCGAACGCGGGGGTGGCGTGCGGCGAGCCGGCCGAGCTCCCTGGCGTCGGACGCCTCCTGGCCGGGATAGTCGCGCCGGCGGTGTTGCCAGACGTGGTGCAGTACGGGCACGCCGCGCTCGGCGGCCAGACGGCAGACCGGATCGAGCAACGGATCGTCGGCACGGCGGCTGGCGGCGAGCTTGATGCCGATCATGCCGGCGTCGAGGCAGCGCCGGATCTCGGCCAGCGCCTCATCGGTGTAGTTGGGATTGACGGCGACGTATCCGCGGATCCGCGCGGGATGCTGGCGCTGGAGACCGAGCAGATAGTCGTTGCCGTAGCGCAGGTCGGCAAGCGACGGGAAATACGTGGGCGACGTCAGCCCCCAGCTCCCGAGAATGGAGGCCACGTGGATGGTGATCCCCACGCGGTCCCCCGCGCGCAGCCGGCTGGCGTTCCGGGCCTGCCAGTCGGCGCGCGGGGTGCGGTCATGGAGAAAATGCGCGTGCACGTCGATGAGCACGCGCGGCTACCTCTTCTCGGTGTCGTCCGGGCCCTCGTCCGGCGCGGACGCGCCGCCCAGGGCGACTTCGTCGGCACGACGGATATGGAGCTTCAGGTCGGAGTGCTTCCGGGCTCCCGCCTGGACGGCGCCATCCTGATCGTCGACGTCGTCGAGATCGTCGACGGTCGGTTTTCTCGGGGACATGCAACCTCCGTGGTGCGTGTATGCGGGCACCGGCCCGACGAGTCGTGCCGGACTGATTGGGAAGTTAACGAAAAATCATGACGGGGCATCCGCACTCGGCGCGGCTACGAGCGCCGCTCGGCGCCGACCTCCTCGAGTGCCTCCCCCAGGATCGCGAGCGCGCGGTCGACCGTCGCGTCGTCGTGGGCGAGGGAGACGAAGTTGTAGGCCGACCGCTTGAACAGGAGCCCGCGCCGAGCCGCGGCCACGGCGAGTCCGGCGCCGGCGGCCTCGTCGTGGAACCGGAGGCAGCACATCTCCGGGAGCCCGGCCACGCCGCGCACGACCCGGGGGTGGCGAGCCGCCAGACCCTGGAATCCGGCCATGAGCCTTCCGCCGACCCGGGCGAGGTGGGCGGGGACCTTCTCGGCCGCCATCACGCCCAGCGTCGCCTTCGCCGCGGCGAGTCCCACCCACTCGGTCGCCAGAGTGGACGAGATCCAGGTCCGTCCGACCGCCCCCATCAGCTCCGCGCGACCGCCGACGGCCGCGAGCGGGAAGCCGTTGGCGATCGCCTTGGCCACCACCACCAAGTCGGGCCGGATCCCGAAGCGCTCCGAGGCACCGCCGGGAGCGAGTCGCCCAACGGTCTTGATCTCGTCCGCGATCAGGATCGCGCCCACCCGCGACGTCTCCTCGCGCAGCACCGCGAGCCAGTCGGGCTCCGGCGCCGCGAGGACGACCGGCTCGAACACCACCGCGGCCAGGCTATCGCCGGCTCGGCGGATCAGCCCGCGGGTGCGCTCCGCGTCGTTGAACGGCAGCTCGCCGTAGAGCGCCCGCGTCGAGGCCGGAACCCCGACGGCATCGGCGCCCTGGCACCAGTCGAGCCAGCCGTGGTACCCGCATCCGAGCACGCGCTCGCGCCCGGTGGCCGCTCGGGCCAGCCGGACCGCGGCGGCCATCGCCTCGGCGCCGGTCTTGAGAAATCGCGTCTGCTCGACCCCCGGGATCCGACGCGCGAGCTCGGTGGCCACCTCCTCCTCGAGCACCGGCGGCAGCGGCCCCACGACGCCGTCCCGCACTGCGCGCACGGCCGCATCGGTCACCGCGGGATGGGCGTAGCCGAGGGCCACCGCGCCCAGCGCCATC
>DASSYY010000155.1:0-5845 GCA_035703025.1 Gemmatimonadales bacterium
TGGCCGTAGACGGTGACCCGGTGGAGCGCGAGGAGGTCGTCGTCCGCCTCGGATCGGCCCGGTCGGGTAGAGCACGCCGTCACATACCCGGCGTCCGCGGCGGCGGTCTGGACGATTCGATCATAGGACCCGTACGGGTAGGCCAGATGAACGATCGACTGGCCCAGTTCGTCCTCGATGCGGCGCCGGGCGTCCACCAGCTCGGCCCGACAGCGCGCGGGGTCGAGGCCGGCCAGCCGCGGGTGGGTCATGGTGTGGGCCCCGCAGCGGAAGCCGCCGGCCGCAAGGGCGCGGAGAGTGTCCCAGCTCATGAGCGGGAGCTCCATGCCGAGCTCGGGTTGCAGCCATCGGCTGGTGGCGCCCGCGAGGCCCGCGACCAGATAGAACGTCGCGGTGAAGCCGTGGGCTCGAAGCACGGGCACGGCGTAGTCCGCGCAGCCCTGAAAGCCGTCGTCGAATGTGATGACGACCGGGCGCCTCGGGAGCGGCCCGTGGTCGCGGCGCGCGCGTACCAGGGTATCCATGTCGATGGGCTGGTAGCCGAAGGCCGCGAGCCAGCGCATCTGCCGGGTGAACTGTCCCGCGGTGACCGTGTAGCGTCGAAACGCCGGGTGCGGTGTGGGCGACACCTCGTGATACATGAGGACCGGCACCGGCGCGCCGGTCACGCCTGCGCTCCGGCGTTGCCGGCCGGCGGCCGGGCCTGCCCGCGAAGGAGCTGCCAGGGGAGGGATGGCTGGACCCGCCAGGCTTCCATGCCCCAGCGGAGGCCGGCCGCCAGGCGGCCGGATCGCAGGGCCTGGCGCGCCTGCTTGGAGCAGACGCCCGCCAGCATGGCCGCCACGCCGCCGCGCCCCTTCGAGAGACGCCTGCCGGTGCGGAGCAGCTCGATGGCCTCTTCGGCGTGCCCTGCCTGCAGGAGAACATAGGCGGCGTAGCGATAGTTCTGCCCCATCGCCTCTTCGAGTGTCGCATCGGGCACGCCCCACTCGGCCAGGAGGCGAGGGGTGATCAGCTCGTCGGATGGCGTCCGGTCGCCGCCGGCGGCCGCGCGCTGGCGCGCCGCCGCCCGCGCGCCGACGACGGACAGGACCTGCTGGTCGAGCTGGCGCACCGAGATCTGGCCGGGGAAGACGCGGTAGTAGAGCAGCGGCTCCGGCAGGTTGGCCAGCTCGTACCGCTCGGAGAGCCGGAGCCAGAGGTCGTAGTCCTCGGCGGGCCCGTAGGCCGGCCGATATCCGCCGACGGCGGCCACCGCCTCCGCCCGAAGCATCACGCTCGGGTGGGTGAAACAGGTGTACTCGCGCAGCGCAGCGACGATCTCGGCGTGCGAGGTCGGAACCGCGTTGGGCTTGATCGCCCGCCCCGCCTCGTCGATGCGTACCACCGCGGTGCCCACGACGGCGACGCGCGGATGCCGGTCGAGGAACTCGACCTGGCGCGCAACGCGCTCGGGAAAGGCGAGGTCGTCGGCGTCCATCCGCGCGAGGTACGCGGCTCGCGCGAGCCCGCAGCCGCGGTTGAGGGACGCCACCAGTCCCGACTTCGGCTGACGGGTGACGCGGATGCGCGCATCGCGGGCCGCGAGGCCGTGCAGTACCTCCGGGGTCCCGTCGGTCGAGCCGTCGTCCACGATCACGAACTCGAAGTCCGTGAACGTCTGCGCCAGAATGCTCTCCACCGCCGGCGCGAGGTACGCGCCGCCGTTGTGCACCGGCATGACGACGCTCACGCGGGGAGGCTCAGCCATGCTTGACGGCGCGCACGGTAATGAGCACCTCGTAGTCGGCGTCCCGGAAGTCGAGCTCGTCCGGCCGGAGATCGCGGCTCGACAGCCCCTGCAGAAATGCCATGGCCGCGAGTACGTTGCCGTGCGTCTCGACGGCGACCTCCCCGTCGGGGAACGCGCACTCGAACAGCCGCCGCGCCGAGAGGGACGTGAATCGCCAGTAGTCGCCCCAGCGGTCCATGTCGTATCGGACGATCTGGCTGATGCCCGGCACCGTCGCCAGCACGACGCCGCCCGGACGCAGGATCCGGTGCAGCGTGCGCACGGCGGCCTGGACGTCCGGGATGAAGGGCAGCACCTGCGTCAGCACGATGCAGTCGAAGGTATCGCCGGGAACGTGGTCGGCGGCGGTGAGGTCGGCCACGATCGTGGCCTTCTCGTTGCCCGTCGTCGGGTGCAGCACGTCGGTGCGGGTGACGCGGCTGCCGCCGAACTTGCGGGTATAGGCGTCGTCCCGCACCTCGAGCACGCGACCGGCGATGTCGCCCGCGTGCCGCCCGAGGAACTGCTCGATGTAATAGCGATCCACCGGCAGACCGCCGCGATCCCAGCCGAACTTCCGGCTCACCGGGGTGAGCCGGCGCAGCGAACCGAAGCGCACGGTTTCCGTGCCGGGCGCGCCGCCCAGCCCGGGCACGCGGGCGCCGACCCACGAGCGGACGGCGGCGGGCAGGATCGTCCGCGCCAGGCGCCGGGCACTCTTGCCCGCCCGAATGACCGGATTGAACGGCCGGAGCTCGGCACGAACCGTCCGCCAGACCGGGCCGTCCGCGAGCCCGTGCGCCCGCAGATATCGGCGGAGCCATCGCAGGAAGAAATGACGAGCGGCCGCGCGCCGGCCGGTGGCCTTCGACACCGCGTAGCAGGAATCCGGGTGCTGCCGATAGCGATCCCACGTCTCGTGAGACGCGAACGCGGGCAGGCGAAGCAGCAGCTTCGAGAAGAATGCCTGGTCCTCGTACATTCCCGTGAACCGATCCTCGTAGCCTCCGACGCTCAGCGCGGCCGACCGCCGCACCAGGACGTCGGAAGGACAGGGCGGAGGTGCGGTTCCCTGGAGGAAGGCCAGCAGCAGCGCCGGGGGCTCATGGACGCGGTCGAGCGGGAGCTTCAGGTCGATCACGTAGTCGCGCGTGGCGTCCTCGGGCAGTTCCGTCCACCCGAACCAGTAGAGGGGCGCGCCGAACAGCAGCGCGGCCGCCGGGTTCGCCTCGAGGATCGCGACCTGGCGTGCCAGCTTCTCGGGCAGCCACACGTCGTCCGCGTCGAGCATGGCGAGGTATTCGCCGCGGGCATGCCGCAGTCCGAGGTTCCGCGACGCGCTCATGCCCCGGTTCCGGTGGCCCGGGTGTTCCAGGTAACGCACGCGCTGCGGCTCGCGCTCGGCCCAAGCCCGAGCGATCGCACTGCTGCCGTCGCTCGACCCGTCGTCGACCAGGAGCAGCTCCCACTCGGGATACGTCTGCGCGATCACGCTGCGAACGGCTTCGTCGAGGAAGCGCTCGCCGTTCAGAAAGATCGCGACGACCGACACGAGCGGGGACGTGCTCACGAAGCGCCTAGGATCGGGGATCTGGGGTGGACGGAAGCGGCTCGCAAGGTGCAGGAAACATACCATTGGCGGCCTTCCAGCCGAGCCCGCACCGCGCCGGAAGACCGACTCGACCGCCTCGGGATATGTCGCTGCCCACGAAGCGGTTACGGGATGACGTCAAACTCGGGAGCCAGGGACTGAAACGCATGCCGCCAACGTTCGCCGCCGGGCGCCGACGCCCTCCCGTACTCTGCCGCGTTCGCGTCAGACCGCGCGGCCTCGCTGCCGCAGGATACCGGGCACGCGGGGCCGGTGGAAGGTCGGTTCCGACGTGATGCGGCGCGACACCATCTGGTCGTCCACCACACCCCTGCGCCACATGGCCCAGCTGGACGGGCTCCGGGCCTTCGCCGTCGCGCTGGTGCTGGTCTACCACTTCTACCGGCCGGTGCGTCACTACGCGCAGCTCGGTCCCATCGGCGTGCGCGTGTTCTTCGTCCTGAGCGGATTCATCATCACCGGTATCCTGCTCCGGTCTCGTGCCCGCCGGGACAGCGGCCAGACCCCGACGGGACTGGCGCTGGGGCACTTCTACATGCGCCGATTCCTCCGGATCTTCCCGCTGTACTACTTCGCGCTCGCCATCGCGTGGTTGGGGAAGGTGGAGGACGTGCGGAAGGCCCTCCCATGGCACGTGGCCTATCTTTCCAACGTGCACTTCTGGCTCGTCAACGCCGTCCAGCACGGTCGGTGGGGCGGAGCGGTGGGCCACCTCTGGTCGCTCGCGGTGGAGGAGCAATTCTACCTCCTGTGGCCATGGGTCATCCTCTTCGCCCCTCGCCGGTGGCTGCCGGGAATCGCGCTGGGTGCTGCGGCCGTCGGTCCGATCTTCAGGTTCGCGGTCTACCGGGCGACCGGCAACGACATCACCCAGATCCTGCTCCCGGGCTGCATCGATTCCCTGGCGCTCGGGGCGTACCTGGCCATGACGGTGCTGCCCGAGTACAGGTCCCATCCGCTGGTGCGACCGGTCGGCGCCCCGGTGCTGGGGTGCGGCGTGCTGCTGTTCGCCGCCTGCTTCGCGGCCGAACGGAACGACGGATACTGGATGTTCCGCATGGTCTCCTTCGACATGGCCATCGCCCTGATGAGCGTGTGGCTCGTGGCCAAGGCCGCGGCCGGCATGGGCGGGCCGGTGGGCAGGGCGCTCGAGCTGGCGCCCGTGCGATACCTCGGGACCATCAGCTACGGTATCTACGTCTACCACCTGCTGCTCCCACACCTGCTGTCCCGGGTGGTCCGCCGCCTGGGACACCCGGATCTCCTGGCCCCGCTCGGAGACCAGACGGCCGCCTTTCTCGCGTTCTATGCCGTGCTGACCGTCGCCGTGGCCGCGGCCTCCTGGCATCTGTTCGAAGCGCCGATCAATCGCCTGAAGGCCCGGTTTGAGTACAACTAGCCACGAGGCGGGTGCCGGCAGGATCCTCCTGGTCGCCCCGGTGCCGACGCACCCGAGCGATACCGGCGCGAGCGCGCGGGTGCGGCACATGGGCGAGCGGCTCGCCGACCTGGGACACGAGGTGCACTACTTGCACCTGCAGCAGAATCTTCGGGCCGACCGATCGGCGATGGAGCGCTACTGGAAAGACCGGCTCCACGTCTTTCGGAGCCTGTCGCCCGGCAGCATGCTGGGGCGCGCCCGGCGGAAGGCCATCCGGATAGTCGGCGAGACGTTTCACCTGAATCTGCCGGTCGACAGCTACTTCGATCCCGAAGCCGCGGCCTATGTCCGCGCGCTGCTCGGGGAGGGCCGGTTCGACGTCGTCGTGCTCTCGTACGTCTTCTATTCCCGCCTGTTCGAGTCCATGGCCGGCGTGCGGCGGCTCCTCGATACGCACGATGTCTTCTCCGACCGATACCGGCTCTACCGCACCCACGGGCAGGCCAACGAATTCTTTTCCACCGGGCGGCGGGACGAGGCCAAGGCACTCGACCGGGCCGACGTCGTGCTTGCGATCCAGGAGTCGGACGCGACTCACTTCCGGGCGCTGACGGACCGACCTGTCACCGTCGTGGGGCATCTGGCGCCGGTGGTCGCGCGAGCGCGGGCCAGCGCGCCCGAAGCGCCCGCGCTCCTGTTCGTGGGCGGGCCCATGGGGATCAACGTGCACGGGCTGTCCTGGTTCATGGACCAGGTGCTTCCGGCGGTGCGTCGCCGGGTGCCCGATGCCGAGCTCTGGCTGGCGGGTGGCATCGGCGATCGCGTCGGCCACTCGGTCGCGGGGGTGCGCCGGCTGGGCTTCGTCGAGGATCTCGCGGAGGTGTACCGACGGGCCGCGGTCGTGATCAATCCGCAGCGGTTCGGCACCGGCCTGAGCATCAAGTCTGTCGACGCGTTGCTGCACGGCCGTCCGCTCGTGACGACCGCGTCGGGCGCCCGCGGACTCGAGGACGGCGCGAACGCGGCGTTCCGGCAGGTGGATTCGGCCGAGGAATTCGGCGATGCGCTGGTAGAGCTGCTG
>DASSYY010000052.1:0-5599 GCA_035703025.1 Gemmatimonadales bacterium
GACCGAGAACGGCCCGATCTTCACTTTCGTACAGAGCCCCAGCGCGCGGTGTTGCGCCTGCCGCGTCCGAGGACCCAGCCGCGCCCACGTCCCCGGCGCGGTCAGCACCGGCACGCCGAGCTGCCGAGCCAGTCGGCCCGCACCGCGTGCGTGGTCGCCGTGCTCGTGGGTGAGGACGATGGCACCCACGCTTCCTAACTCGAGGCCGGTTGTCGCGGCCCGCCGCTCGATCTCGCGGGAGCTGAAGCCGGCGTCGATCAGGACCGTCGCCCCGTCGCATTCCACGGCGCAGCAGTTTCCCCGCGACCCCGAGCCCAGGACATAGAGCGCCGTCATCGGGTGGCGGTCCTGGCGTAGGTTCGCCGGAGCGAATCCTGCCGTGCATCCGACCACGCGACGTCGCGCCGTGCCAGCACCCGCCGCGCCACCATGAGAAAGCCGTCCTCGGTGACGCGCTCGCCGGCAGAGCCCCAGGAGAAAGCCGGCACGTACTTCGAAGGCGTCGGCGCGCCGAACACGTTGGCCCCGGCGCCGATCACCGTACCCGTAGCCAGCATAGTGCCGATCGCGGTCTTGGCATGATCGCCGAACAGGGTGCCGAGGTTGGATCGCCCGGTCTCGATGCGGGCGCCCCCCACCTCGAGCCGCACTGGACCGTAGGTGTTCTTCAGGTTGGAGGTCGTCGTGCCGGCGCCGAGGTTGACCCAGTGGCCGACGACGCTGTGGCCGACGAAGCCGTCATGCGCCTTGTTGCCGTAGCCCAGAAAGACGGTGGCCGCGATCTCGCCGCGCACCCGGCACTCGGGCCCGAACACCGATCCACGGATGAACCCGCCCAGCACCTGGGTGCCGCTTCCCACGTAGACCGGTCCCTCCAACCTGGTCCCGCTCCGCACCTCGGCGCCCTCCTCGATCACCACCGCGCCCTGCCGCACGTCGAACACCACGCCGGGCTCCACCAGGCCGCGAAGGCAGATCACGTTCTCGGGATCGCCCAGCACGATGGAGCCCTTGGGCACGCCGGTCGAAGGCGCCGCGCGAAAATCGGCACAGTCGGCGAGCAGCAGTCGCTCGAGTGCGGTGACCAGGTCGTAGGCGCCACGCAGCAGGACGCCATCCACCTCAAGCCCGGGGCCGTCCTCGGTCGGCCGCTCCCAGTGCTCGCCCGGCGGTATCACCCAGGCTACCGTCGTGCCGCCGTGGGTGAGTCGCCGCACCGGGGCCGCCGACTCGATCGGCGCCCCCGCGGGTACGAACCAGGAGGCGGCCACGATCGCCGGACCTTCGATCGGCATCGGCTCGCGTGCCGGAGGCTCGTCAAACTCGGTGAAGCCTGCGACGTGCGTGCCGAGGATGGCCGTGGTGTCCCGCTGGAGCGCTCCCTCCCACCGCTCCCGGATCCGCCACAGCCCCGCGCGCAGCTCGGCCACCGGCCGCACGCCGGCGAACGGCGCCCAGGCGGCTCCCGCAGGGTCGGGCTCGAGCAGGTAGAGCGAGGTCACGGCCCGGTGTCGCGAATGGCGGGGGGAAGCGCGTCGAGCAGCTGCTTCATCGAGGCGGCGCGATCGGCGGGCATCACCAGGATGCGCCCGTTGGCGTGCACCACCACCATCTCCTGCACGCCATAGAGCACGATGGGATCGCCGTCGGACCATACCACGCAATCCTGGCTGTCGTGCACCAGGGCCGGTCCGACGACCACGTTCCCCTGGGGATCCTTCGCCCTCACCCGGGCCAGCGCCTGCCAGGTGCCCACGTCGTCCCAGGCGAAATCGCCGGGCACCACCGCGACGGCGCCGGAACGCTCGAGCAGGCCGACGTCGATCGACACCGGGACGACATCGCGGAAGAAGCGCGCCACGTCGCCGTTGGCGAGCGCGGGCAGGGCGCGGGAGACCTCGGGTGTGTGTGCGTCGACTTCGGCCACGAGACGCGCCGCCGTCCATGCGAAGAGCCCGCTGTTCCACAGGGCGCCGGCGGCCATGAGATCGAGGGCGGTGGCCGCATCGGGCTTCTCGCAGAAGCGGGCAACGCTTCGGGCAGTCCGGTCGAGCGGTTTGCCGGGCACGATATAGCCGTAACCGGTCTCGGGGCGTGAGGGGACGATCCCCACGGTGACGAGCCGGTCGTGGCTCCGCGCGGCCTCCAGCGCGAGGTCGGCCGTGCTGCGGAAGGCGGCGGCGTCTCCCACGGCCCAGTCGGCATGAAGCGAGAGCACTTCGGCGTCGGGATCGCGACGGCGCGCTTCCCACGTGGCCCAGATGAGCGCCGGCGCGGTGGACGCGGCGCGCGGCTCGATCAGGATGTTCTCGGGCGGCAGCTCGAGGCGCTCCTGGAGTCGCGCAGCCAGCCCGGCGCCGGCGACGACGAGTGTCCGCTCGCGCGGGATCAGGCCCGCGAGCCGATCCACCGATTCCTCCGCGCTCGATCCAGGGCCGGTGAGCGGGAGCAGCTGCTTGGGGTTCTCCGGCGTGCTGAGCGGCCAGAATCGGGTGCCGGAGCCGCCGGCGAGGAGCACGGCCCACCGCATCAGCGGCTCACAGGAGGCCCGCCAGGGCCGGGCCGTGCTGGCGGAGGTCGTAGAGCAGGGGACCGATATCGCTCTCCGGTCGCGCGAGGATGGCGAGCCAATCGGCGCCGCCCGCGCGCGCGAGCACCAGCGGGCCGGCCGCGAAGTCGAGCACCGCCACTCGGAGCTCGCCCCGACTCGTGCCTTCGCCGAGTTTGCCGGCGTACTGACCGAGTGTCGCGGCGAGGGCCGCCACGGTTTCGGGCTCGAAGCCGGCGCCGGAGTGCTCGATCGGCAGGCCTTCGCCGCTCAGCAGCAACGCTCCCTGCACCCCCTCGCGCGCCGCGAGACCGCGCAGCACCTGGGCGAGACCGGTCATTCATGGCGCTCCGTATCAGGGGAGAAACGGTGAGGGGCAACGTAGGCGGTCCCGAGGTGCGAAGTCAAGAAACCATGCGCGGTTGACCCGACTCGTCTCCGCTCTTAACCTTCCCCTTCCATGCCGAGAATCCGCCACCTTCCGCAGCTCCTCGCGCTGGCCGCCCTGGCCGCGTGCGGCGGCAGCGACAGCCTGCCCGATCCAACCACCGAGAACTTCGTGGACACGGTGACCGTAGGCTCCCTGACCGACACTCCGATCACCACGGCGAGCGGCTTCTCGGTGAGCACCGGTGCGGTCCGGACCGACGTCGACCCCGGGTTCGACTTCGCCTACGACATCGAAGGCCCGCCGGAGACCGGACGCAAAGTCATTCTGCCGCGCGCCGTCCTCGGGATCACCTCAAGCGGCAGCGCGGAGCCCGGCGTGATGCGCCGCGAGGAGTCCTTCGACGACATCCATTCGGCGCCGAGCAACGGCTACATCACCGATTCGACCGTCACGGTCGCGTTGGGCGAGCGATACATCGTCCGCTCGAGGGTGGTCTGCGATCTGGGCGTGCCGATCTACGCCAAGGTCGAGATCATCGGCTTCGACGACAATTCGCTGGTGCTGAAGCGGCTCAAGAACGTCAACTGCGGCTACCGCAGCCTCGAGCCCGGCCTCCCGGACAGCTGACCTCCCGTGATCGATCTCAAGCGCCTGCGCCAGGATCCCGAGGGCAGTCGCGCCGGCCTGCTCCGCCGCCTCGACGGGTCGGTGGCGCAGACCGTGGACGCGCTGCTTGGGCTCGACCGCGAACGGCGCGAGCTGCTGGTGCGGGCCGAGAAGCTGAAGGCGGAGCGCAACGCTGCGTCTGAGGAGGTGGCCCGACGCAAGCGTGCCAAGGAGCCTGCCGACGAGCTGATGGCGCAGCTCAAGGCGTCGGGGGACGAGGTCAAGGCGCTGGACGCACGTCTGCGCGACATCGAGGCGGACCTGGAGCGGCAGGCGATGTCGCTGCCCAACTTCCCGGCGGAGGGAACGCCGGACGGCGACGCCTCGGCCAACCGCGTCGTTCGCGCGTGGGGTGAGCCGCCGGCCTTCGACTTCCAGCCCAAGCCGCACTGGGAGCTTGCCGCCGATCTTGGCATCCTGGACCTTCCCGCCGGCGCCAAGCTCACCGGCTCGGGTTTCCCGGTGTTCCGCGGCCTCGGCGCGAAGCTGGCGCGCGCCCTCGCGGCGTTCATGCTCGATCTGCATACCCGGGAGCACGGCTACACCGAGGTGGCCGTACCCTATCTGGTGAGCCGGGCGACGCTGACCGGCACCGGCCAGCTGCCCAAGTTCGAGGAGGACCTGTACGGCTTCCCGGCCGATGATCTCTTCCTCATCCCGACGGCCGAAGTGCCGGTGACGAACCTCCACCGGGACGAGATCCTCGAGGGCGACGCTCTGCCGTTCGGCTATGTTGCCTTCACTCCCTGCTTCCGGCGCGAGGCTGGCGCTCATGGCAAGGACACCCGCGGGCTGATCCGGGTGCACCAGTTCGACAAGGTCGAGCTGGTCCGGTTCTCCCGTCCCGAGGACTCGGACGCGGAGCACGAGCGCCTCACGGGACACGCCGAGACGGTGTTGCGCCGGCTGGAGCTCCCCTATCGCGTCGTGGAGCTGGCTGCCGGCGATACCGGATTCGCGAGCGCCCGCACGTTCGACCTCGAGGTGTGGGCCGCCGGCGTCGGGACCTGGCTCGAGGCCTCCAGCTCCAGCACCTTCACCGATTTCCAGGCCCGCCGCGCCAACATCCGGTTCCGCCGGGAGCCGCGCGCCAAGCCGGAGTTCGTCCATACACTGAACGCGTCGGGCGTCGCCTTCCCCCGCACCATCATCGCGCTGCTGGAGAACCACCAGGCCGCCGACGGGTCGGTGCGCGTGCCGGAGGCACTGGTGCCGTATCTCGGTGTCGACCGCCTGGCTCCGCCCGCCTAAGGAGCGCTTCCGCCAGGTCGCGCCCACGGTGGCCGTGCTCCTGGTCGCCGTGCTGTCCGGTCTGAGCCTCGGGACCGGTCTCCTCATCATCCGCCACTTCAAAGCCGACGCGACCGCTACGAGCCGGCTCTACTCCGGCGTCTTCGGCGGCCTCAACGACCCGGATCCCGGCTCCGAGGCGGAGGCGCTGCTGCGCCTGGGCGAGGAGGTTCGGGCCCTGGGCCTCCCGCTCATCATCACCGACCGGAGCGGCCGGGTGACCGCGGCCGCCAACCTGCCGTTCGAGGCCCCGCTCGACGATCCGCGAGTGTTGAAGTACGCGGCCAAGCTTGACCGCCAGAACCCGCCCATCGTGGATGCGATCGGCACGGTCCACTATGGGCCGCTGCCGGCCCAGCGGAACGTCACGGCGCTCGCCGTCCTCCAGGCGCTCACCATCGCGGTGATGGTTTCGGTGGCGATCTTCGCCTACCGGAGCGCGATGGCGGCCCAGCGCGACCGCTTATGGGTGGCGATGGCGCGCGAGGCGGCCCATCAAATGGGCACGCCGCTCACCAGCCTGCAGGGGTGGATCGAGCGGGTGCGATCGCGGCCGGAACCGCCGGCGGACCTGGCGGATCACCTGTCGGCGGACGCGGAGCGCCTGGATCGGGTAGCGCGCCGGTTCGAGCGGATCGGCAACCCGGCCAAGCGCGAGCCGATCGGCCTCGGCGCGCTGGCTGACCGTGTGGCCGGCTACTTCC
>DASSYY010000073.1:0-3847 GCA_035703025.1 Gemmatimonadales bacterium
GAAATCTGGCAGAAGCTGCGGCCGGCCAAGACCGATCCTGCTCGCGTGACGAAGAAGGACCCCGGCACGCCGGAGATCTGCAATGTGTTCCATCTCCACCGCTATTTCTCGCCGCCCGAGACGGTGGCCATCGTGGCGGAGAATTGCCGCGGGGCGAGGTGGGGGTGCCTCGACTGCAAGCGGGTGCTGGCCGACAACATGATCGCGGCCCTCGCGCCGATCCGCGCCCGCGCCCTGGAGCTGCAGGCCCAGCCCGCGGTGGTGGACCGGATTCTGGCCGACGGCGCAGCGAGGGCGCGGCGGATGGCCGAGGAGACGATGCGAGACGTGCGGGCGCGAATGGGTTTCCTGCCGGCAACCAGGGCAGCCGACTAGCGACAGGGGCGAGCACATGGAGAAGATCATCCAGGCCGCCGTCGAACGGGGAGCGTCGGACCTCCCCATCAAGGCCGGCGACGTGTTCCGCGCCCGAATCAACGGCAAGCTCGTCCCGCTCACCAAACAGCGCCTCACCCCCGATCAGACCCGAGCCATCGCCCTCAAGCTCATCAGCAGCGACGAGGACCGCCTCAAGATCGACCGGCTGCGGGACTTCGACTGCTCCTGGGGGATGCCCGGCGTCGGCCGGTTCCGGGTCAACGTGCTGCGGCAGCGCTCGTCCTTCATGATCGTCATGCGGGTGATCCCGTTCACCGTGCCGACGCTCGAGTCGCTCCGCCTTCCCGAGGCGCTGGGACAGGTGGCCGAGTCGGAGCGGGGGCTGGTCCTGGTCACGGGTGTGAGCGGGAGCGGGAAGAGCTCGACGGTGGCCGCGATGGTGCACCACATCAACCGGACCCAGCACAAGCACGTGGTCACCATCGAGAACCCGATCGAGTTCCTCCACCGGGACCTCAGCTGCAGCATCACCCAGCGCGAGGTCGGGGTCGACACCGAGAGCCTGACGATCGGCCTCCGCGCCGCGCTGCGCCAGGACCCCGACGTGGTCGTCCTGGGCGAGATCAGCGACGCCGACACCATCGACACCGCCATCAAGGGTGCCGAGACCGGCCGGCTCGTCATCGCGTCGATGCCGACCCCGAACGTCGTCACCACGATCGAGCGCATCCTCACGACCCTGCCACGCGAAGAACGGGAGATCGGGCGGATGCGCCTGTCCGAGGCGCTCCGCGCCATCGTCTGCCAGCAGCTCCTCCCCGAACACGACGAGAAGGGTCGGATCCCCGCGGTGGAGCTGCTGATCGCGACCCCCGCGGTGCGGGAGTGTCTCAAGGACGCCAGCCGTATGGGCGAGCTCCGCAAGCACATGGCCGACGGGCGCAAGCAGCTCGGCACCCAGACGTTCGAGCAGCACGTGGCCGATCTCGCCGAGTCGGGCACGATCACCGCCGATACCGCGAAGGCGGCGCTGTCGATCAGCGGCGGCCCCGCGCCCGCCGCCAAGAAGGGCGGAAAGCAGGCCGCGTCGGCCTGAGCGGGCCTCCGATGCCCACGCTCGAACAGACAATGGGCCAGGTCCTCGCGCTCCCGCGCGAGGCCGGCACTCCCGCGGCCGCGGCGGCGCGCGAGCTGGTCGCGGCTCACCTCGAGGCACTCGGCTATCGGGTCGAGCGCCAACGCTTTGCTTTCGCGCCGTCCAGCCTCTCGGGCTTTCCCGTCTTCGGCGCGGGCCTCGGTGGTCTCGCGCTGTTACTGCTGCCGCTGCTCACCGGGGAACGCGCGCCGGGGTGGGCCGGGGCGCTCGTCCTCGCCGGCGGGCTGTTGCTGCTGGCGCTCCTGGCGGTGGGAATCGGCCTCGGCTGGCTTCCGCTCGGTGGCGGGACCCGCGAGGACGCCAACCTCATTGCCACGCGCGGCGGTGCGCCCATCCGGCGGTGGATCGTGGCTCATCTCGACACCAAGGCGCAGGTCCAGTCGATGGCCGGCCGCCTCGTGGCGGTGTGGGTGATCGGGCTGGCGGTCGCCGCCCTGTCCGCGCTGGCGCTCGCGCGGCTCGGGGGTGTCGTACCCGTGCCGCTGGCGGGCACGGGCGCCGCGCTCGCGATAGTCGCGGGCGCCCTCGCGGGCAGGGGCCGGCTCCGTGGCAGCTCGGCGGGGGCCAGGGACAACGGCACCGGTGTCGTTGGAGCGCTCGCCGCGGCGGAGGGCCTCGACGACGCGGCGACCGGGATCCTGATCACCGGGGCCGAGGAGTTCGGCCTGGTCGGCGCGCGAGTGTTCGCGGCGCAGAAGGCCGGGGAGCTCCGTGACGCCGCGATCGTGAACCTCGATACGATCGACCAGGAAGGCGAGCTGGCCGTGGTGAGCCACGACGCCCGTGGCGCCGAGCTGGCGCGCCGTGCGCAGCGTGGCCTCGGGGCGGCGGGACTGGCGGCCCGGGTCCGTCGGCTCCCCGTGGGGATCCTGACGGACAGCCTGCCGTTCGCGCGGGCGGGCGTGCCGGCGATCACCATCGGGCGTCTCACCTGGCGCACGCTCCGGACGATCCATACGCCGCGGGACACGGCCGACGGGCTCTCGCTGGAGACCGCGGTACGGGTCGGGCGGGCGCTCGCCGCGAATTGACTGTTGGCCGGCCCGCGCATAGGTTTGCCCGAGGATTCTGGAGCCCCGTGAGGGGCTCTTTTCGTTGGGTACAGCCTGGGAGCCGACATGTTCGACGGGAAGACCGCCTGCGTGGTGGTCGTCGGGGCGCAGTGGGGAGACGAGGGCAAGGGCAAGCTCGTCGACGTCCTCGCCGAGCAGGTCGACCTGGTCGTGCGCTACCAGGGCGGCGCCAACGCCGGGCACACGGTCGTCATCGGCGACTCCCATTTCATCCTGCGCCAGATCCCGTCCGGCATCCTCCACCCCAGCGTCACCTGCATCGTCGGCAACGGCGTGGTGCTCGAGCCCGAGACCTTCTTCGGTGAGCTCGATGAGCTGGCCAAGCGCGGCATCGATACGACCGGGCGGATCTTCGTCTCCGACCGCGCGCATCTGGTGCTCCCGTTCCACAAGCTGCTCGACGCCGCCAGCGAGAAGAGCCAGAACATCGGGACCACGGGCCGTGGCATCGGCCCGGCCTACGAGGACAAGTACGGCCGCCGGGGGCTCCGGGTAGCGGATCTCCGCCGGCTCGACTGCGCCCGTGCCCTGCTCGACGAGCGGGTGAAGCGGGCCAACCTCCTGCTCGAGCTGATGGGAAGCCCGGCGCGGGCCTCGTTCGAGGAGCACGCCGCGCTGCTCGAGCGCCTGGCGCCGCGCCTGCTGCCGCTCGCCGCCGATACCGGGCTGCTGGTGCACCGCGCGACCCGCAGCGGAAAGCGCGTGCTGCTGGAAGGCGCGCAGGGCGCGCTGCTGGACGTGGACCACGGGACGTATCCCTACGTGACCTCGTCCAACACCACCGCGGGGGGCGCGGCCGTCGGCGCGGGCATCGGCCCGACCGCCATCGACGGCGTGCTCGGCGTGGTGAAGGCCTATACGACGAGGGTGGGGAACGGGCCGCTCCCGACCGAGGCCGAGAGCCCGTTCGGCGAGCGGCTGCGGGAGATGGGCGGCGAGTTCGGCTCGGTGACCGGACGGCCCCGGCGCTGCGGCTGGTTCGACGCGACGGTGGTCCGCTACGCGGTCCGGGTGAACGGGCTCACCGGGCTGGCCGTGACCAAGCTGGACGTGCTCGATTCGTTCGCGGAGATCCCGGTCTGCACCGCGTACCGGCTGGACGACACGAGCTGCGAGGAGATGCCGTCCGACGCGGACTCGCTCGGGCGGGTCCAGCCGATCTACGAGGTCCACGAGGGCTGGCGCCAGCCGACCGGCGCCGCCCGGAAGCTGGCCGATCTGCCGGCGGCCGCCCGGGCCT
>DASSYY010000078.1:0-17425 GCA_035703025.1 Gemmatimonadales bacterium
CCACGGTGTCCGGCCGGCGGCCCGTCCGCGGGCCGGCGCCCGCGCCGGCGCCCGACTGGCGAAATCCCTCCTGGCGGTGTCAACTCCAACCTGATCGCTGGCCGCATCGACCCCAGTTCGGGACGTCCGCATGCACGAGCACATCACCTGACGCCGCGGCTCTCGGCTCTGCTGCTCGGGGCGCTCGCCTGCGCCGCTCCGACCCGGGTGTCCGCGCCGCCGTCACCGTCCGCG
This sequence comes from Gemmatimonadales bacterium, assembly GCA_035703025.1. Classification (GTDB taxonomy): domain Bacteria; phylum Gemmatimonadota; class Gemmatimonadetes; order Gemmatimonadales; family GWC2-71-9; genus CAVVWJ01. Next base: position 235 of record DASSYY010000078.1, read on the forward strand.
CCGACGTCCGCGGCCGCGCACCTCGTCGCGGCCGAGTCTGTCTATGCCGCCACCCGCGACCTGCGCGATCACTTCGACGTGGCGCTGGCCGCGGGCCGGCGGGAGTTTGCCGGCGGCACGAGGCTGGCAGCGCTCCTGCCGCGCTACGACTCGCTCCGCGACAGCCTCGGACGCGGCCTGGCGGCGATCGATTCGGCCGCGCTCCGCCCCGACGACGCCCGCGCACTCGGCATCATGCGCGGCACCCTCACCCGCGATCTCGGACCACTCGTTCTTCCCGCCGACGCGCCGGAGGGCGGGGCCGCGGCCGTACCCGAGCCGCCGCCCGAGTGCGGCTACGACCCGGATTCGCTGGCGCGCGGGGATCACGGGCTCGATTCGCTGCGGACGCGCATGTACGCCTGCTTCGGCTGGGCCCAGTCACACGTGGTGGCGGGGGACGAGACCCTGGACCGGCTCACGATCCTCAGCGCGCTCGGCCACACCGACGACGCGGCCCGCCGGCGCGAGCTGTTCCTCCTGCTCGAGCCCGTGTGGCGCAGCATCAACGGCGACGGCGGAGCGGCGAGCCCATACCGCCGCCTGATCGCTCTCGGGGTCGCGGCGCTCGGGGCCGGCGAGCCACCGACGGCGGCGCAGGCCCGCGCGTCGGGCGTGCCGCCCGACTCGCTCGAGCCGTGGCTCCGGGCCATCCTCGAGGCCTGGCGCGACGCTACTCCCGACTCGCTGGTCGAGCCCTGGGACTGGTACTACGCGGTCGGCCGCACCAGCCGGACGCTGAGCCCGCGCATCCCCCGCGAGCGGCTGACCGCGCTCAACGCCGACGTGTGGCGCGCGCTCGGAGCCGACGTCCGCGCCCTGCGGGTGCACTACGACCTGGACCCGCGCGAGGGCAAGGATCCGGTCGCGTTCACCACCTTCGGAGGCCGGCAGCCGATCGAGCCCTGGGTGTTCGCGACCTATCGCGCCGGTGGCCTCGACAACCTCAACGAGCTCCTGCACGAGACCGGTCACGCCGTCCATCTCGCGGCGATCCGGACGCGGCCGGCATTTCGCGACTGGCCCGACAGCGATCCGTTCACCGAGGCCGTCGCCGACGTGGTGGCGCTCGACGTGTACGAGCCCGCCTGGCAGCAGCGCTGGCTGGGCGACTCGGTTCCGCTCGCCGCGGGACTGCAGGGTCGCTACGGCGGAATCGTGCTCGACGTGGCCTGGGCGATGTTCGAGCTCCGGATGCTGCGCGAGCCGGGCGCCGACCCCAACGTCGTCTGGACGGCGCTCACGCGCGACTACCTCCACATCCGCCCCCATCCCGAGCTCTCCTGGTGGGCCATGCGTGGCCAGCTCGTGGACGCGCCGGGCTACATGGTGAACTACGCGGCCGGCGCGATCTTGATCGCCGCCATCCGAGCGCGCATCCAGGCAGAGCACGGCCCGTTCACCGCTGGCGATTCCACGTGGTACGCCTGGGTGGCCCCGCGGCTCTACCGCTTCGGCCTCGACCGGCCCACGCGCGAGGTGCTCGAAGCGTTCCTGGGCGGCCCGGTGTCGCCGGCGGCGTTGCTCGCGGACATGCGGCGGATGGGGAACGGAAGGCGGTCCGCGTCCGCCCGCTGAGCGCCACTCGAAGGGTCCTCGCTCCGCCCGGGATGACGCATCGCCTCCGTTTACCTTTGAGGCAGGGTCCTCATGAAAATTCTCGCCGTCATTTCCTCCGAGGCCGGTCAGGCCCATTTCCAGCTCGCCAGCGAGGCGCTTCGCCACACTGCCGCGGTGCTCGGGCACGAGCTCGCTGTCGAAACCAACGGCGGCCTCGTGGAGCCAGGCGGCGCGGACGTGGTCCTGCTGGTCGGCCGCGGGGCATCGAGCCCCGCGGGCTCCGTCACGCCCGCGCATGCCGCCCCCCTCGGTCGGGCGATCCGGGAAACGCGCGAGGTCGTCACGGAGACCGTCCGGCTGGGACGACCCGACACTGCGCCGGCCGAAGCACCGCGCGATATCGCGCCCGCGCCCGCCACCGGCAAGCGTCTCGTCGCCATCACCGCCTGCCCGACCGGCATCGCGCACACGTTCATGGCCGCGGAGGCGCTGCAGAAGGCCGCCCGCGCCCTCGGGCACACGATCCGGATCGAGACCCAGGGATCCGTCGGCGCCAAGACGCCGCTCACGCCGGAGGAGATCGCCGCTGCGGACGCGGTCGTGATTGCGGCGGAGACCAAGGTCGACACCGCGCGGTTCGCGGGCAAGCCGGTGTTCACCACCAGCACCAAGCACGCGATGCGCGCGGGCCAGGAGGTGGTCCGCGCGGCGCTGGAGCAGCCGGCCGCCGTCGGCTCCGAGGCGCACCAACCTGCGGCGGCCTCGCGGGGCGCGTCTCAGGAGGCACGCGGCCCGGGTCCATACAAGCACCTCATGACCGGCGTTTCCTACATGCTGCCGGTCGTCATCGCGGGCGGGCTTGCCATCGCGCTGGCGTTCGCGCTCGGCGGCATCTACGCGGCCGACCGCGAGGGCACGCTGGCCTGGGCGCTCAACCGGATCGGCGCCGGCACCGCGTTCCAGCTCTTCGTTGCGGTGCTGTCGGGCTACATCGCGTGGTCGATCGCCGACCGTCCCGGGCTCGCGCCCGGCCTCATCGGCGGCATGCTCGCGCAGACGCTCGGCGCCGGCTTTCTCGGCGGCATCGCGTCGGGCTTCCTGGCCGGCTACCTCACCCGCTTTCTCGCCACGCGCATCCGGCTGCCCGCCACCCTGGAGGGCTTGAAGCCGGTCCTGATTCTCCCCTTCCTCTCGACCCTCACCGTCGGGCTGCTGATGATCTTCGTCATCGCCCCGCCGGTGCAGGCCGTGAACGCGGCGATGAACGCCTGGCTGCTCGGCATGCGCGGCACCAACGCGGCGTTGCTCGGCCTCGTCCTCGGCGCGATGATGGCGCTCGACGTCGGCGGGCCGGTGAACAAGGCCGCGTACACCTTCGCCGTGGGTCTCCTCGGTAGCGGCATCCAGACACCGATGGCGGCGGTGATGGCCGCGGGCATGACGCCGCCGCTGGGCCTGGCCCTCGCGACGTTCCTCTTCCGCGGCCGATTCGACGCCGACGAGCGCCGGGCCGGCGGGCCCGCCTTCGTGCTCGGCCTCGCCTTCATCAGCGAGGGCGCGATTCCCTTCGCCGCGAAGGATCCGTTCCGCGTGATCCCGGCGCTGGTGCTGGGCTCGGCCGTGACCGGCGTGCTCTCGATGCTCGCGGGCGTGCGGCTCCAGGTGCCGCACGGCGGGATCTTCGCCGCGGTGATCCCGGGAGCGGTGACGCATCTCGCGGCCTACCTGGGCGCGATCGCCGCCGGGACTCTGGTGACCGCCGGCGCGCTCTTCGTCCTCAAGCGCCGCGCCCCCGGGGTCGCGGCATGATCCAGCTCACGGCCGCCGACGTTCGCCTCGGGTTCCGCGCGCGCGACAAGACCGACGCCATCCGCGCGGCGGGCGCGCTGCTGGTGGAGCGCGGGTACATCGATCCGGGCTACGTCGCCAGCATGCTCGGCCGGGAGGAGCAGGCCAACACCTTTCTCGGAAGCGGCGTCGCCATTCCGCACGGCCTGGGCAAGGACCGCGCGCTCATCCACCGGACCGGCGTTACGGTGCTGCAGCTCGCCGACGATGTCGACTGGGGCCCCGAGCAGCCCGTGCGCCTGGTCGTGGGCATCGCGGCGCGGTCGGACGAGCACATCGGCGTGCTGGCGGCGCTGACCGACGTGCTCGACGACCGCGCCCTCTCGGCAAGGCTGGCGCGGACGACGCGGGCCGAGGACGTCGTCGAGGCGTTGACGCGTGGGAGGGCGGCCGGGGCATCGGAAGCGGCCGGCGCCTGGTCGGAGACGACGGATGCCGGGTTGGCCTGGAGCGGCGCGAGACGGGTGGAAGTCCGGATCCGCGGGAGCGCGGGGCTCCACGCCCGCCCGGCCACGGTGTTCGTCGACGTCGCCGGCCGATTCGAGGCGGAGGTCAAGGTCCAGTACGCCGGCCGCACGGCCAACGGCAAGGCGCTCGCTTCGCTCCTCACGCTCGGGGCCGGCGGCGGCGCGTCGCTCTGCATTCTCGCGACGGGCCTCGACGCGGAGCCGGCGCTCGAGGCACTGCGCGCGGCGGTCGAGAGCGGCCTGGGCGACGAAGCGGAGACCGGCATGCCCGCCGACGCGCCGACCTGGGCCCCGCCGCCGGGCGTCCATGCGGTTGCAGGCATCGCCGCCTCGCCCGGCGTGGCGATCGGGCCGCTCTTCCAGTTCCGCGCGGCCCGCGTCGTCGCGGCCGACCGCCGGCAGAACGACCCGGCGGCCGCGCGCCACTCCCTGTCCCAGGCGATCGAGACCGCCCGCGAGCAGCTCGGCGACATCCACGATGCGGTCGCCGCCCGCAGCGGCAAGGCCGAGGCGGCCATCTTCCACGCCCACCAGGCGCTGCTGCGGGATCAGGATCTGGCCGCCGAGGTGGGCGCGCTGATCGACGCCGGCCACTGCGCGGCCTGGGCGTGGGACCGGGTCGTCTCGGCGCGCGTCGCCGAGCTGCGCCAGGTCCCGGACGCGCGGGTGGCCGCGCGGGCGGCGGACCTGCACGACGTGGGGCAGCGCGTACTCCGGCTCCTGGCCGGGACGGAGCACGGCGCGCCGGAGCTGCCGGACGAGCCGGTGATCCTGGTGGCGGAGGATCTCGCGCCCTCCGACACGGCCCGGCTCGATCCCCGGCGGATCCTGGGCCTCTGCACCGTGATGGGCGGACCGACGGCGCACACGGCCATCATCGCCCGCTCGCTCGCCATTCCCGCCGTGGTGGGCGCGGGACCGCAGATCCTCGAGCATCCCGAAGGCGCCATCGCGGTGCTCGATGGCGCGGCCGGCCGTCTGTACCTCGATCCCGGCGCCGACGCGCTCGCCTCGGCACGGGCGTTTCAGGCCGATCTGCAGCGCCGCCGCGACCGCGACTTCGACACCCGCTTCCAGCCCGCGATCCTCACCGACGGCCACCGCGTCGAGATCGCCGCCAACATCGGCAAGGCCTCGGAGGCCGCGCAGGCGGTCGAGGCGGGAGCCGAGGGCGTGGGGCTCATGCGCACCGAGTTCTTGTTCCTCGACCGGGACACCGCGCCGTCGGAAGACGAGCAGTACGAGGCCTACGCCACGATGGTCCGCGCGCTCGACGGCCTGCCGCTCATCCTCCGCACGCTCGACATCGGCGGCGACAAGGTGGTCCCGTACCTCGCGCTGCCGAAGGAGGACAACCCCTTCCTCGGTGTGCGCGGCCTCCGGCTCTGCCTCCGACAGCCCGAGCTGTTCCTGCCCCAGCTCCGTGCGATCTACCGCGCGTCGGCGCTGGGACCGGTGCGGATCATGCTGCCCATGGTCTCGTCGGTCGAGGAGGTCCGCGCGGCGCGGGGAATCGCGGAGCGCGTCCGGCGCGAGGTCGGCGCGGCACCGGTGGAGATCGGGATCATGATCGAGGTGCCCTCGGCCGCGCTGATGGCGCCCGAGCTCGCGCGCGAGGCCGACTTCTTCTCGATCGGCACGAACGACCTCACGCAGTACGTCCTGGCCATGGACCGCATGCATCCGACGCTGGCGCCCCACGCCGACGGCCTGCACCCGGCGGTGCTCCGCACGGTCGAGCTCACGGTGCGTGCGGCCAAGGCGGCGGGGCGCTGGGTCGGCGTCTGCGGCGGCATCGCCGGCGATCCGGTGGGCGCGCTCATTCTCACGGGGCTCGGCGTCGACGAGCTGAGCATGAGCCTGCCGAGCATCGCGGCCGTGAAGGCGGCGATGCGACGCTCCTCGCTGGGCCAGGCACGGGAGTTCGCGCGCCGCGCCCTCGCCTGTGCGACCGCGGACGACGTCCGCGCGCTGCCGGGCGCATGACCGGCGCGGGTGGACGGCCCGCCGGAGGCACGACGACCGCGGCCGAGGTGGTGACCGTGACCCCGAATCCGGCGCTCGACTGGTCGCTGAGCGTTCCCGGCTTCACGGCCGGGGCGGTCAACCGGGTCGAGGCGGAAACCACGACCCCGGCCGGCAAGGGCGTGAACGTCGCCGCGGCGCTCGCGGGCGCGGGGCACCGCGTCGCGGCCACCGGGTGGCTGGGGGCCGACAACGCCGCCGCGTTCGAGGACTTCTTCGCGGCCAGGGGGATCGAGGATCGCTTCGTGCGCGTGGCGGGCACGACCCGCGTGGGCATCAAGATCACCGATCCATCGCTGCAGCGCACGACGGACGTCAACTTCGCCGGCCGGTCGCCGACGGCGGCGGACCGCGTCGCGCTGATGGATCGCGTCCTCGGCCTCGCCGGCACCTCACCCACGGGGACGCCCGGCTGGTTCGTCATGGCGGGCAGCCTGCCGCCGGGCGTGGATCCGGGATTCTACTGCGAGCTCGCCACGCTGGTGGTGGCCGCGGGCGCACGCGTCGCGCTCGACACCAGCGACGAGCCGCTCCGGCGCGCGATCAAGTCCGAGCCGCACGTGCTCAAACCCAACGTCCACGAGCTCGAGACCCTGGTGGGAGCGCCGCTCCCGAGCCGGGCGGCGATCGTGGCGGCCGCGCGCGGCCTGCTCAAGGGCGAGACCGAGCTCGTGGCGGTGTCGATGGGCGCCGATGGCGCACTGTTCGTGGAGAGCGGCCGGGTGGTCTCGGCCACGCCGCCGCGGGTGAGGGTGCGGACCACCGTCGGGGCTGGAGACGCAATGATGGCCGGCATCGTATCGGGACGGCTTCGGCGGCTCGACCTCGCCGAGCTGGCCCGGCTCGCGAGCGGGTTCGCGCTTGAAGCGGTCACGGGGAAGGCGGCTGGCGAGTGGCTGGGAGAGGTGGTGGTGGAACCGGTGGACGGATAGCGGGGGACTAGCCGGACTACGGGGGCGGCCTGTGCGGACTCGTCAGCCCGCCCTACCGTCCCCGCGCGTACACCAGCGACAACTGCGCCTGTTGGATGAACTCCAGCAGCGGTCCGGGCGCCGGGACGAGCGGCATCGAGCTCGGAGTGAAGATCATGCGTCGCATCGGTCGGGCCCCTCCGTCGGTAGTCGAACACTCGCCTCTCTACTGACAGAAGGCCCCAGCCGCCCGGAAGGTTCCCCCCCAGCACACTCGACAACCCCCCGCGCGGCCGCGCGCCGCTCACCCGTCGCCGGTGCGCCGCGCCGCCTCGAGCACCCGGCGCCGCTGGCCCGGCGTGACCATCTCTCGCTGCACCACCTCCCGCACGATCCGGGCGGCGAACGAATAGCCGCGCGGCTCGGACACCAGCCACCGGTGCCACTCCAGCTCGTCCAGCGCGCGGCCCACGGCGTCCGGGTCCATCTCGAGCGCGCGCTCCAGCACCGCGGGAGCCGCGAGATCGCCCAGGACCGCCGCCGATACGAGCACTCGTTGCGCGGCCGGGCTGAGGCGCCGGACGGCGACGCGGATCGCCGCCACCACGGCGTCCGGCAGCTCGCCAGGCAGGCTCTGGTCGAGCGTCCGCAGCGGCTCCGGCCACGTGCCCGCGATGGTGCCGAGATCGAGGCCGAGCGCCACGGCCCGGAGGAGCTCGACCGCGAACAGGGGGAGGCCGGCCGAGTCGTTGGCGACTCGCCGCACGACCCGGTCGAGCGAGATCGGGTCGTAGCCCGGCAGCATGCGCTCGGCCAGATGCCGGAGCGCGGCCCGGTCCAGCCGCCGCAGCGTCACCACCGCGCCGTCGAGATCACGGCCGAGGCGGCTCCGCAGCTCGTCGAGCTCGGCCCGCGGCGGGTAGGGCGCGGTCGCCAGCACCAGCGCGAGCGGCACGTCGCGCAGGTCCCGCAGCATCGCCCCGAGCGAGAGCGCGGAGTCCGCGTCGAGCCACTGGGCGTCGTCGACCGCGAGCACGACGGGGTGCTCCGTCGCCGCCGCGCGCACCGCCTCCCCCAGCGCCCGGGCCAACGGTGAGGCCATCGGCGCGCGCGCGCCAGGGAATCGGTCCGCCCACTCCGGCGCCGCCGCCGCGAAGGCGGTGAGCGCGGCCGCCGGTGCCCCGCCGACGCCGGTCGCATCGATCAACCCGCCCCGGGCGAGTGCGAGCACGCCGCTCCAGGGGTCGCCCCGGTCGCCTTCCACCGCTCGCGCCGACGCGACCGACGCGCCGTCGAGCCTGAGCCGCGCGAGCATCTCGTCGAGCAGCCGGGTCTTCCCCACCCCGGGCTCGCCCTCGAGCAATACCAGCACGGGCCGCCGGAGGCGGGCGGAGCGGGCCGCCTCCTCGAGCAGCCGCCCGAGCTCGTCCGCGCGGCCTCCGAGCGGAGGATGCACGAAGGGATCGGCCGCGCCTTCCGGTGCGACATCGCGGCGGACGCTGCGCTGGCGGCGGACGCGATCCATGAGCGCCCGACTCTCTTCGCCGGGCGCCGCCCCGATCTCGGCGAGGCGTGCCCCGAAGCGCTCACACAGATCGAGCGCGCCGGCCCGGTCCCCCGCCAGGGCGAGGCTCCGGAGCGCCGCCCGGAACGCCGCGTCCGACGTCGGCTCGAGGGCCACGGCCCTCGCCGCCACGCCGCACGCGTCCGCGGCCTTTCCCGTGCGGGCGAGCGCATCGGCGCAGCGCACCAGCACGTCGAGGCCCCGCCGCCGCCACAGCTCGCGCTCGCCGGCCAGCCAATCCTCGAAACCGCTGGCGTCCGGCACGCCGAATCCCTCGAGGAACTCGCCCGTCACCAGCTCCGCGGCCGCGGTCCAGTCCTCCCGGGCCGCGAGCTCCTCGAGCCGGATCACGTCCAGCTCCACCGCGCCTTCGGTCAGGCCCACCTGGCCGACGGTCACTTCGACGGCGTCCGGTCCGGCGTGTCGACGGACTACCCGGAGCGCTTCGCTCAGCGAGTGGCGCGCCGCCATCTCGGTGCGGTCGGCCCACAGGAGGCCGATCAGGTGCTCACGACTGCGGGTCTGGCGAGGAGAGCGGGCGAGATAGACGAGGAGGGCGAGATGCTTGCGCCAGAGGAGCTCCGACGGCGCGGGCGCACCATCGACCGTCACTTCGATCGGCCCGAGCGTCCGGCAGACGATCACCGCGACCGCTCAGAAGCTCGGCGAGCCGACCACCCGGCAGCTCGACAACTCCCAGCGGCCGGCGTTGAGCGCGAACTCCGCCCGGAAGTCGGGGTGGCTGACGCGCCGCCCCGTCGGCTCGGTCCACGAGAGGGGGACGCTGAACTCCATCGCGGCCGATTCGAGGCCGACGCTCGACCCGCCGTCCACGCGATCGCCGACGATGGCCGACCAGCCGCTCGTCGCCAGGATACGGCTCAGCCGGCGCAGCCTGTCCTCCTCCGCCTTGGAGGTGGCATGCCAGAGGGCCCGCAGGCGGCCGACGTCCCTCGCCCGCAGCGCGTCATAGCACGCCGTCACGCCGGCCTGGAGCTGCGCCTCGGTGCGCTGGCGGCCGCCGTCGGGCTCGGCCGTTCCCAGCGGCTCGGGCCGCGGCAGCACACTGAGGAGGATCCAGGCCGACGCGCCCTCCGCCCGGGCCGTGATGCGGGCCGACCCTGGTGCGCGCGCGGTCACGGTTCCGGTGCTCTCGTCCACGGCGGCCACACTCGAATCGCTCGTGGTCCACCCGACGGTGACCCCGGGCAGCTCCTGCCCCTGCCCGTCGCGGGCGAGGACTCGGAGGTCGAGGATCTCGCGGACCGCCATCGGTCGGGCACCGAGGATCTGGAGCGCGGCCGCGCCGCCCGGCACCACGGTCAGATCGGCCAGCGCGACCTGGGTTCCGCTGTGCGCCTCGATGCGGGCGGTACCCGGCGCGATCCCGCGCGCCTCCCCGGTCAGCGCCTCGACGGTCGCGACTCCCGCATCGCTCGAGCTCCAGGTGATCTCCGCGCCCTGCAGCGTGTCGCCTTTCGCGCCGAGCACGACGGCACCGAGCGTTGCCGTATCGCCGGCGCGGAGCGGCCGCGGCGGCGTGATCGCGAGGGCCGAGACCAGCGGCACCCGCGCGCCGCGCCGGCGCACGGTGATCACCACGCTGTCCCGGCCCGCGCCGCTCGCCGCCACGACCTGCACGCGCCCGGGACGGACGGCGACCACCTGGCCGCTGGACCGGTCCACCCGCGCGACCGTCGAATCGCCGGACGACCAGGCGACGGGAGCGCCGGCCACGGTGCGCCCGGCGGCGTCCTTGACCTCGGCCACCAGCCGGACGGTACTGTCCGGCCGGAGCGCGCGCGTGGGCCGGCTGGTGATCGCGACGTGCGATGGCGCGGCGGTGTCGATCCCGACCCCGCCGGCGGCATAGCCGGCGGACCCCGGCCGGTCGCTGCCGCCCGCCCGGTGATCGGCCACGGTACCCGGCCGGACGGCCAGCCACACCAGGCCCGCGGCCCCCGCCGTCAACGCCGCCAGGACGCTCCGGCGGCGAGCCCGGCGGGACCGGCGGTACGAGGCGTGGCGCGACTCGGGCTCGGGTGCCGGCGGCAGCGGCAGGGACTCCGGGACGACGCCGATCCGCACCGAGGCCCGCACGCCTTCGCAGGTGGCCGTCAGCACGACCGCGCCCGGCCGGAGCGCGGCCACCCAGCCCTCCGAGGTGGCCAGCGCCACGGTCACGTCGCTGGTGCTCCAGACCACCGCCCGCCGGGGCAGCGGATTATTCGCGTGATCGAGCGGCGTGGCGGTGAGCACGAATGTCCGGCCCGCCACCACCGACGTCGGCGGATCCACGATGTCCACCGCCACGACGCGCGGCGGCAGCACGGGGATGACGATGCTGGCCCGGGCATCGTCGAGCGCGGCGGTGATGCGGACGGTGCCGGGCGCCAGGCCCGCGATCGTGCCGTGCGGCGTGACGGCCGCGACCGCGGTGTCGCCCGAGTGCCAGGTGACCGGCCGGTACACCGGCCATCCCCGCTTGTCCTTGGGCGTGGCCTCAAGCCGGATCTCGTCCCCCATGTGGAGCGGCTCGCTCATGGGCTCGATCACGATGTCGTCCGCGCGCGGGTGGGCCACCTCGACGCGCAGCCGAGCGGACACCTCCTTGCACGTCGCCGTGATGATGGCGGTTCCGGGCGCGACCGCGGTGGCGATGCCGCCCGTGCCGTCGAGCCGCAGGACCTCCGGCGCGTCGGTGGTCCACCGGACCGCGCGCGGCGGCAGCCGGGTCCCGTGCTCCCCGCGGATTACCGCCACGAGCGAGAAGCTGTCGCCCGCCTCCAGGTCGGTCGGCGCCGGCATGATGGAGATGCCTCCGACGGGGCGGCCGGATGCCGCGCCCGCGGCGGACGCCCGCGTCCGTGGCGCCGGGCTGGTGGGGGTGGGCGTGCCGGACAGGGAAGCGCCGCCCTCTGTGGAGACCCAGCGAGTCAGCTCGGCCCGCAGCGGGTCGTCCTCCGCCAGCGGCGCCGCGCCCAGCGCCGCCATGGCATCGGTGAGGCGGGGCCACCGTGCCGCCGGGTCCTTGTCGAGCATGCGCAGGATCGCGGCTTCGACCTCGGGCGGACAGTCGCTACAGTGCTCCCGCAGCGGCCGCGGCGAGCGCTCCACGTGCGCCTGCATGACCGTGAGCGTCGAGCCGTCGAACGGCGGCACGCCCGTCACCAGCTCGTAGAGCACGGCGCCCAGCGAGTACTGGTCCGAGGCCCCCGAGACCTCGCCCCCGCCGCATTGCTCGGGGCTCATGTACGCGGGCGTCCCGACCAGCGCGCCCGTCAGCGTCCGGCTCGGCCGCTCGGCCGCCTTGGCGATCCCGAAATCGGTGACGACGGCGTTGCCGTCCTGATCGATGAGGATGTTGCCGGGCTTGACGTCCCGGTGGACGACGCGCGAGCGGTGGGCGTAGGTGAGCGCGGAGCCCACCTGGTGCAGGATCGAGCGCACCAGCGGGAGCGGCAGCCGGCCCGCGCGCTGCACCACGTGCTCGAGCGAGCGGCCCTGCACGTAGCGCATGACGAAGAAATGGAGCCCCTCCGCCTGCCGCACCGAGTAGACCGACACGATGTGCGGGTGATGCAGCTGGGCGATCGTGATGGCCTCGTGCTTGAAGCGCTCGACCATCCCGTCGCCCATCATGAGACCCGGCGACATCACCTTGATCGCGACCTTGCGGTCGAGCGAGATCTCGTGCGCGAGGAACACCGCGGCCATCCCGCCCCGGCCGAGCTCGCGGCCGATCTCGAACTCGCCCAGGGTCGCGCGCTTGAGTCGTTCGACGATGTCGGCCATCGGCGAGGACGGATGCTCCGCTGCGCTCAGGACCTCGGGCGGAACGAGGGGATCGGCGGGGGTGCCGCAGTGCGGACAGGACAGATCACCGGGCAGGATCAGCCGGCCGCACGAGGAGCACGCGACCGACTCGGCGCCGCACTGCGCACAGAAGCGAGAGCCGGATTCCAGCTCGCCCCCGCAGTGCAAACACATGAGAGTCGCTGCCATCATGCCGCCGCTTTCCGGTTGCCACCCAATTCTTCCCTCCAATTGTGCAGGCCGGCGGACCAAGGCGCAACGTGATGGGACACACGCCGGAGGGCCACTTGAGATCCGCTTGACACCCACCGTACAGACTGGTGGTGCTGGTACGCCGACCTACGCCTTTGGAGTGTTTCATGTCGAGTCGTTCCCACCCTGCCCTGTTCGAGACCACCCACTCGGCCCTGCTCCTCACTCGCGGCTCCGGTGCCGGGGCGCCCGCCTCCGACCGAACCGTGGACGATGGACATAAGTTCAATTTGGACAAGAGCTTCTGGATGATGCGCGAGCTCGGCCGCAGCCTGGGAGGAGTCCCGATATGTGTTCCGTGATGGACGCGCCCACCGCAGACCTGCGAGTGGTGGACCTGGTCGAGTGCGAGCCCGCGCCGACGGCATTCTCGCTCCCCCGCCTCCACGCCGAGCGCCTGATCGAGGCCCACCTGCCGGTGCTCCGGAGGCTGCACGGCAACGCCCAGGCGATGGCGGCACTCGGCGGTCCGAGGGACGCAGCGGAGACTGCCGCATCCCTCGAGCGCAACCTGACCCACTGGGAGCGGTTCGGGTTCGGGATCTGGGTGCTGCGGGAGTGGGCGACCGGCCGGGTAGCGGGGATCGCGGGGCTTCGCCGCCTCCATTTCGAGACCACGGCCGAGACCGAGCTTCGCTGTGTGCTGTTCCCCGAATGCTGGGGCCGCGGCCTGGCCACGGAGGCGACTCGCGCGTGCGTAACGATCGGGCGCGACTGGCTGGGACTGGCCTCAATGGTAGCGCTGACGCCACCCGGCAGTGCCGCGTGGCAGCGTGTGCTGGCCAGGGCGGGGCTGAGCTTCGACCGCGAGGTCGCGTGGCGGGAGGCTCGCCGCCTGCTGTTCCGAACCGACTGAGAGGAGAAGGGCACACCTCCGCGAAGCCTGGATGTGCGATCCGGATGCCCCTGACCTACATTCAGTCACTCCCCGTGCCGCCGGACGTGCCCACCCAGTCGTGGGAGCAGCCCCAGCATTCGCCACCTCCTCGAGCTCCTGGGCGTCGCCGTGTTCGCCGTCAGCGGTGCCCTCGCGGCCGGCCGCAAGAGTCTCGACTGGCTCGGCGTCGCGGTCATCGCGGTCGTGACCGCGCTTGGCGGCGGCACGCTGCGGGACCTGCTGCTGGACCGCCACCCCATCCTCTGGATCGGCGACCCTTCCTACCTCGTCGTCTGCCTCGGGTCCACGGCGCTGACCCTGCTCTACGTCCGCCTTCGCACTCCCCCGTTCCGCGCGCTGTTCGTCGCGGACGCGCTCGGCCTGGCCTTCTTCACGATCGGCGGCGTGCAGATCGCGGAAATGGCCGGTCTCTCGGGCGTGCTCGCGGTGCTCATGGGGATGATCACAGGCGTCGCCGGGGGCGTGCTGCGCGACGTGCTCTGCGCCGAGATCCCCCTCATCCTGCGGCAGGGACAGCTGTACGCGAGCGCTGCGATTGCGGGAGCGGCGGTCTATCTGGGACTCGAGGGGATGGGCCTGCCGCGCGACCCGGCTGCCTTGGTCGGGATGGCGACGATCGCCATCGTCCGCCTCGCGGCCATCGTGTGGCGCCTGGAGCTGCCGGTGCTCAAGCTGGAGGATCCGGGGTAGCGACGACGTAGGCCTCCATCGCGAAGTACTCCGCCAGCCCCAGCCGGTCCAGCTCCGCCGCCGTGCCCTTGTTCCGGGCCTCCACCCGCTGCCAGAACTCCCGCTCATCGGGACCGGGGAACGGCGCCGAGTCCTTCTGGCTCTGGTGCTTGAAGATCGCCTGGATCTTGCGCCGCAGCTCTTCCTGCGAGAGCGGCACGAGCCAGGTCGCCTCGGTCACCGGCCACTCCTGCCACGCGCCGCGATAGAGCCACATCTCGGGCCGCCGGCCGCCGGCCGCCGCGTACTCCGCCAGCGCGCGCTCGATCGCCTCCTTGCACATCCGGTGCGTGCCGTGCGGGTCCGAGAGGTCGCCGGCGACGAACACGAGGTCGGGGGCCAGCTCCTCGAGCAGGGCGCGCACGATCGCCACGTCGGCGGGCCCCACCGGATCCTTCCGCACCATGCCCGTCTGGTAGAACGGCAGGTTGAGGAACCGCGCCGCGCCGTCCTCGAGCCCCAGCGTCCGGATGCCGGCGATGGCCTCGGTCTCCCGGATGATCCGCTTCGCATCCAGCACCTCGGGGATGTCGACGTCCCCCGGACGCTTGGACGCCAGGAACGCGTCCACCCGCCGCCCCAGGGCGCCGACCGCCTCCGCGTCGAGCCGCCGCTCGGAGGCCAGTCGCCGGAGGAAGTCGAGGTGCCGCCGCACGTCGTGGTCGAACACCGCCACGTTTCCGCTGGTCATGTAGGCGACGGTGATCTCGTTCTCGTTCTCGACCAGCTTCCGGAGGATGCCGCCCATGGAGATCACGTCGTCGTCCGGGTGGGGCGAGAAGCAGATCACCCGCTGGTCGCGCGGCAGCTTCGAGCGGCCCCGGATCTTGGCGCCGAGCGCGTTGAAGACGAGGCCGTTGAGCGCGCCGGGCGAGCCGTGCTGCGCCACCAGCGCCGAGAGCCGGTGCTCGGCATAGTCGCGCTGGGTCAGCTTGAGAATCGCCTTCTCCGCCTGGTGGGCGAGCCACACCACCGCGCGAACCGTGAGCTCGGGCGTCCACTCGACCGCGCCCAGCAGCCAGGGCGTCGCCTCGCGGGTGAGGCCGGCCGCCGCGGCGCGGTCGATGTAGAAGGTGGTGCTGGGGTGGCGCTGCAGGAACGTCGCGGCCACCTCGTAGTCCACTTCGCCTTCGACGGCGCGGCGGACGATGGCGGCCTTGTGCTCGCCGGTGGCGAGGATCAGGATCTCGCGGGCCTCGAGGATCGTGGCCACGCCCATCGTGATCGCCTCGCGGGGAACGTTCTCCTCGCCGAAGAAGTCGGCGGCGGCGTCCTGTCGCGTCACCAGGTCCAGGGTGACCAGCCGGGTCCGGCTGTCGGCGCCCGAGCCGGGCTCGTTGAATCCGATGTGCCCCGTCCGTCCGATGCCGAGCAGCTGGAGGTCGATCCCGCCGGCCGCGCGGATCGCCTCCTCGTAGCGCCGCACCGCCTGTTCGGCCTCCTCGCGCGGGAGATCGCCGCGCGGGATGTGCACGTTGGCCCGCGGAATGTCGAGCTCGGCGAAGAGGTTCTCCCACATGAAGCGATCGTAGGAGTGCAGGCTCGCCGGGTCCATCGGATAGTATTCGTCGAGGTTGAACGTGATCACGTTCGCGAAGCTGAGCCCGTCCTCCCGGTGCATCCGCACCAGCTCGCGGTAGACCCCGATCGGCGTGGAGCCGGTGGCGAGCCCCAGCACGGCGCGGCCGCCCGCGGCCGCCTTGGCGCGGACGACCTCCGCGATCCGGCGCGCGACGAGGCAGCCGAGCTCGTCGGGATCGTCGACGATGATGGTGCGGATGCGTTCGAGGGACATGGGAGTGGCTAAAGGTAGTGCGGAAGGATCGCCGCGCACATTCCGGGCGTCCAGGCCATTCTACGGCGGCGAGACCTGCAGGATGCGGAGCACCGGTCGGCCTCCGACATCGGCGAGCGGCACGTAGAGCAGGTGGGTCGCCGGCGACACCGAGACCGAGTGCGCCTGCGGCAGTCGCAGGAGGCCGGCCGGCACCAGTCCATCGTCCCGCTCCTCGAGCACGGTGATGCTGCCGGATTCCGCCGCCACGTACAGCCGCCGCCACCCGGGGTCGAAGGCCAGCACGTCGGGCTCACGCCCCACCGCGTGCCGCGCCGTCACCCGCATGCCGCGCAGGTCGACCACGAGCAGCGTCGCGTTGCCCTCGTTGGCCACGAACAGCAGCCGGCGCTCGGCGTCGAGGGCCAGCCCGTGCGGCCGGTCCGCGCCCGCCAGCCGGTATCGCCCCACGATCCGCTCGCTCGCGGGATCGATCGCCACGACCTCGTTCCGCGACTGGACGGCAACGAGGATGCGCCCCGATCCAGGATCGTAGATCGTGTTGCCGGCCTCGCCACCGAGAGGGATGGTCCCGGTCGCCCGATCGTGCGCAGCGTCGATGACGAGCTCGCCGCCGCCGGACTCGTCGGAGACGAAGATCTTGTCCGCGCCCGGCGCGTAGGCGATGCCGTCCGGGAAGCCGATCCGGCCCACCCGGGCGAGCACCGCGAGCGTCCGGGTGTCGATGATCGCGACCTGGTGCAGTCCGGTCGGCGAGGCATAGAGCCGCCCGCGCTCCGGGACGGCCCACACGCCGGTCACCCGGGGCAATCCCTGGATCACGCCGAGGACCGCGCGCCGGCGGGTGTCGACCGCGATCACCGCGCCCGCGTCCATGTGGGCGAGGTAGAGCCGGCCGCCGGCGTCGTCGAGGCTCTGGTAGTCGAATCGCGCGGCGGGACCGGGGAGTGGAAGATCGGCCACGGTCAGGAAGCGCGCCGGGTCGGCCTGCCCCTGGAGGGCAGCACCGGGTCGAGCCGCGCCGGCGATCACGACGGCGGTCGTCGCCAGCACCCGTGCCGCACGGGCGACCCAACGCCCGAGCCCGGCCACGGCAGCCGTCATGGTCGAGCCGTCACGGGGCGGGCACTAGGGCCGCGTGATGCCCACCAGCTCCGCGCGCAGGCGCCCGCCCCGCGGCGTGATCTCGAGCGTCTGGCCGACGCCCCGGCAGTAGAACTTCTGCTCCCGCGCGCCCGGCTCGAGCGGGGTCCACTCCATCGTCTGCAGGCAGCCGTCGAAGTGTCC